>CAYYOY010000147.1:0-5145 GCA_964473265.1 uncultured Oscillospiraceae bacterium | reverse complement strand
ACCATGCCGTTGGTAAACACTTTTACTTCGCGCTCGCCGGCCAGCACAAACACCAGCTGCACACCGGCCATTTCCAGCGGGCGGGCTTTTTCGCGGGTGAGCACCTCGCCGGCTTCGGCCATAAGCTCGCCGGTAAGGGGGTTGGCTACCGGCTGGGTGAGCTCGCGGCCGGTTACGCGGTGGGTAAGCGAAAGCTTTTTGTTATACTTATAGCGGCCCACGCGCGAAAGGTCGTACCGGCGGGGGTCGAAGAAGAGGGCATCAATGTGCGATTGCGCGCTGTCTACCGTGGGGGGTTCACCGGGACGCAGCTTGCGGTAAACTTCCAGCAGGGCTTCTTCGGTGTTTTTGGTAGAATCTTTTTCCAGTGTTGCGGCAAGCAGTGGCTCTTCACCAAATAGGTTAATAATCTCTTGGTTGGAGGAAAGCCCCAAGGCCCGCACAAAAGCCGTAACCGGTAGCTTGCGGTTTTTATCGATACGCACAAAGAAAACGTCGTTGGAATCGGTTTCATATTCCAGCCAGGCGCCGCGGTTGGGAATAACAGTGGCGGCAAAAAGCTCTTTACCGGCTTTATCGCGCGAGGCGGAATAGTAAACGCCCGGGCTGCGCACCAGCTGCGAAACAATAACACGCTCGGCACCGTTAATAATGAAGGTGCCGCTGTCTGTCATAAGCGGGAAATCGCCCATGAAAATATCCTGCTCTTTTACCTCGCCGGTTTCTTTGTTGAGCAGGCTGGCGCGCACACGCATAGGCGCGGCGTAGGTTGCGTCGCGTTCCTTGCATTCTTCAATGGTATACTTGGGCTTATCGTCCAAACGGTAATCTATAAATTCCAGTACCAGCTTACCTTGGTAATCTACTATGGAGGAGATATCCCGAAAAACCTCTTTAAGCCCTTCCTCCAAGAACCATTTGTACGAATTTTTCTGCACCTCGATAAGGTTTGGCATGTCCAATACCTCGCCGATACGAGAGAAGCTCATTCGCACATTTTTGCCGAGTTGAACAGGCTTTACGTTTGCCATAGGCGCTCTCACTCCATTCTTTGATTTTGGGTGCGGGGAAGGTGGGTATTTCCTGCCTTTTCCATGTCTTTTTGTGACAAAATACAACAAGAAACTTCATAGAATTTTAACAGAAATTTACCCCTAAGGCATAAATAGCCATTATGATACAGTATAGTATTATATTACAACACTGCAAGGATGTCAATATGTAATGCCGGCAATTGAAGCCAAAATATTTGCGGGCCGGAACATTACGTTGTTCTAACCGCCAATTTCTTATAAAATTCGTTTAAACCAGCGAAAAATTGGAAAATACATCCAATAGTTTGGCAGCTTTTACATGCAAATATTCCTGCACAAGTAAATTTTAGTAAGAGCACAATTTGTATCATTTTAAAAATTGTTTTGCAATCTTTTTTAATGCATTGTATAGTGTGTGCAAAGCCGTGCCGGGTGAGCGATATTCAAAACACAGCCGGCCTCAGAAAGGAACTCATACTATGCAAATGCAAATTGAAAAAATTCCCCCGCACAAAATAGCCTACATGCGGCATACCGGCCCGTATGGGGCTGCCAACCTGCAAACCATACAAGCCTTAAAAAGCTGGGCACAAGCCAATGGCTTGCTGGGTGCGCATTGCGTTGTATTGGGTATCGCACAGGATAACCCCCACACCACCAAGCCCGAACACTGCCGCTACGATGCATGCATGGTTCTCCCCGACGAGGCCACTGTAAATGATAGCTGCGTAGCAATAGGCAACCTTGCAGGGGGCGACTACGCCATTTTTACAATATGCCATACGGCTGAAGCAATGCAAACAGCCTGGGCTGAAATTTTTACCCAGTTGCACGAGCTAGGGCACTGCCTGGATGAAACAAGGCCGATTTTAGAGCGGTATAAAGCCGAAATGGTAAGCAACCACTTATGTGAAATTTGCTTGCCAATGCTATAGAGCAATTGTAAGCAAACACAGGATAGCCGCCCCGGCTACCCTGTGTTTTGTTCTGTTCCAGCTGTTTATGTAGATGTAGGGTGCATTAAAACGAAAGGCCGTACAGCAGCGGCACCAGCAGTGGCACCAGTGCCGTGCAAAGAACACCGGTGAGCACCGAAACCAACGCTACCGTTTCGTTGGTGCAGCGGGTAATAAGCGGCAGGCTGGTATCCATAGCTGTAGCGCCGGCCGGCGCAATGGCAACGTAAGGGCCAAGGTGTGCTGCCAGCAGTGGAATGCTTAGCAGCGCCAGTAGCTCACGGAAGATATTGGCTAAAAAGGCCACCGTACCCAACTGCACACCGCCTAGGCTTTTCAGCAGCACGGCCGAAAGGCTATACCACCCCATGCCGGCGGCCACCGCACCGCTTTCGTTCAGCGGCATGCCCATAAACCAGCCGGCCAGCAGCCCGGCCGCCAACGAGCCTACCGCAATACCCAGCGGCAACAGCAGCACCCGCAACCCCAGGCTGCGCAGTCGTGCCCAAACGCCGCGGTCGGAGGCAATTTCAATGCCCACGGCAAACACCAGCACCTTCAGGGCGAAAACACACAGGCTATCCATAGCCGCTACCCATTCGGCGGGTAAAAAGCCGCCGCACACAAGGCCGGCCAAAAGGCTAAAAACCGCAATGCCCAGCATTATTCCCGCCCCCTTACAAACAGGCGGGTAAGCAACCATACCACCAGCACCGAGCCTGCGGTGGCTGCCACTGCAAGCACAGCCGCCTGGCTGCCGGCTGCGGCAAGGTCGGCCAGCAGGGTGGGGCTGCCACCCAGCGAAGCCCCCATGGTAAAGAGCACCAGCGCTAAACCAATGGTGATAAGCCGATTGTTGGCCCACAGCAACCGGCGGGGAAAAATGGTGGCGCCCAGCACAGCACCCACTACCAAATATATCAGTATAGAAAAGGAAGAAAGAAACTGCATGGTTGCAACCAGCTTTCTATGTATGTATCGTGCCGCATCTGCGGCAGCGGTTGGGGTTATTATCGGCACTACCCTAAGGCAATTTGCATAATAAACCCGGTTTCATGCAACTAGCATGGCTTTTGATAAACCTGCGGGCGGTAATCTACCGCCCGCAGGGGTTGTTCTACTTAGTGCCGCAGAAAGGCGCAGAAGGCCAGATAAGTGTTGTAGATATCGGTTTTAGCCACAACCTCAAAGGGTGCGTGCATGGAAAGCACCGGTACGCCAATATCAATGACATCAATGTTTAGGGCAGCAATATATTTTGCTACGGTGCCACCTCCGCCCTCATCCACTTTGCCCAATTCGCCGGTTTGCCATTGCACCTTGTCTTTATCCAGCAAGCGACGTACCCAGGCCATAAACTCGGCAGAAGCGTCGCTGGTGCCGGCCTTGCCGCGCGAACCGGTATACTTGGTTACGGCCACGCCGTAGTTGAGGTAGCAGGTGTTGCGCTTTTCGCTTACTTCTTTATACTTGGGGTCGTAGGCCACGTTTACATCGGCCGAGAAGCAGCGCGAGTTGCTCAGCACACGGTGCACAGGGGTGTTTTGCATGTTGGCAAGGTCTAGGATGAAATATTCTAAAAAGCGGGAATTTAGGCCGGTGTTGCCGTCCGAGCCTACCTCTTCTTTATCGGCCAGAATGGTTACCGAGGTATACTGCGGGTCGGTTACTTCCAGGGCGGCCATAAGAGAGGTGTAGGCACAAACGCGGTCGTCATGGCCGTAGGCACCCAGCAGCGAACGGTCGAGGCCAACGTCGCGGCAGGGGAAAGCCGGCACCACACAAAGCTCGGCCGAGAGGAAGTCGTCTTCCTTAATGCCATAGGTTTCAAAAATAATTTTTGCTATATTCAGCTTTACCAGCTCGCTTGCTTTATCGTCGCGGAAGGGCAGGCTGCCTACTACAATATCCAGCTCTTCGCCTTTTACAGCGTCGGCAAGGGTTTTCTTCATCTGTGAAGCAGCCAGGTGGGGCAACAGGTCGGTTACAGTGAACACAGGCTCATCGGGGCGCTGGCCAATAGAAATATCCACCAGGCTGCCGTCCTTGCGGGCCACCGTGCCGTGCAGTGCCAGCGGTAGGGCTGTCCACTGGTATTTTTTAATGCCGCCATAGTAGTGGGTTTTTAAGAAGGCCAGCTGGCTTTCTTCGTAGAGGGGACGCTGTTTAAGGTCGAGCCTGGGGGAATCGATATGGCTGGCCACCAGGTGCACACCTTCGGCCAGTGGCTTTTTGCCAATGGTGGCGGCTATAAGCGATTTACCCCGGTTGTTCTGGTAGACCTTGTCGCCCGGCTGGTAGGTTTTTTCGGGGTCAAACTCCGTAAAGCCCTTGGCTTCCAGCATGGAAATGGCCAAACGTACAATTTCACGTTCGGTTTTTGCGTTATCCATAAAGTGGATATAGCCGTTGCAGAATGCAAAGGCCTTGGCAATTTGCTCATCTGTCATGGCGAGGCCGCTGTTTTTGGTTTGGATGAGCAGTTCCTCCTGCAGTAGCTGAGCCTGGGTTTTTTGCTCTGACATAGCAGTTCCTCCTGGCGGCCGTAAAGGCCGGTTATTTTACGTTGTACAGCCGCCGGTAAATTTCTTTGGTGCGCTGCACTTTTTTTACATAGGCACTGGTTTGTGCAAAGGGGATGTGGTAAAGCGTTGCGTTATCTTTGCTATAGCGGGGGTCTTTCAGCCAGCGCTGCACGCTGCCCCGGCCGGCGTTGTAGGCGGCCAGTGCCGTGGCTTCGCCAAATTCTTCCACCAGCAGCGCAAGAGTAGCAACGCCGTATTTTAAGTTTACCTCCGGCTGGTGCAGAAACAGCGGGCCTTGGTCCGAAGGTTCGCCCAGGCGCAGACGCGCCCAATCGAAGGTATCGGGCATGAGCTGCATGAGCCCCCGTGCCCCCACATGGCTTTGGGCCATGGGGTTAAAACCGCTTTCGGTGTGAATAACGGCATACACCAGCGAAGGCGGCAGGCCGTATTCTTCGCAATATTCTTCCACCAGGTGGCTGTAAGCGGTGGGGTAGGCAGCCTTGTAGTAGCTGCGCAGCCCAAGGTTTATGCACAGCAGTGCCGCCAACAGCAGCAAAGAGCTAAACAGGGTGGACGATAGGCGTTTTCTCATGGTTGGCTCTTGTATTCCCCCTCTGCCCGCAGGAT
>CAYYOY010000146.1:0-5235 GCA_964473265.1 uncultured Oscillospiraceae bacterium | reverse complement strand
ACGGCCGTAATCGTTCGCCCAGCGGCGCGGCGCCGAAACGCCGGCAGCCGCGGCTATCTTCACAACTTCCTTGGTTACGGCAATATTTTCGGCCAGCGGGTGGTGCGAGCCGTCAATCATTACAGATGTCCAGCCGCCGGCAATGCAGCGGATGATGGTTTCGTAAGTGGTACCGTGGTCCAGGTGCAGGGCTACCGGAACCTTGGTTTTGCGGGCGGCCAAATGCACCAGTGCCTGCAGATACTCAAGCCCGGCGTACTTAATGGCCCCTTCGGAGGTTTGGATGATAACAGGTGCCTGCTCGGCGTCTGCCGCCATAAGCACCCCCTGTAAAACCTCCATGTTGCTCACATTGAAAGCGCCTACCGCATAATTGCGTTTGTGTGCGTCCTGCAGAATTTCACGAGCTGTTGTAAGCATGGTACATCCTCCTATATTTACTTGCATTTCCAATTCTTGCTTAAATTATAAAGCAATTGCAACCAAATTGCAAACTGTTTTTAATGAAAGGGCGGAATTGGTTGACCTTTTACATTTTATGGGGTAAAATGGCCTTGGTATGTATTGTTAAATACGGTACATAAAACCACCACTTGCCGGAGGTATCTCCATGACAAAAATTTGCCCCTCGGTGCTTGCCGCCGATTTTTCCAAACTTGGCGAGGAACTGGCCGCTATTGAGCGAGCCGGTGCCGATATGGTGCACCTGGATGTAATGGACGGCCAGTTTGTGCCCAACATTACCTTTGGGCCGCCTGTGCTGGCCTGCCTGCGCAGCTGCACCCGCCTGCCCTTCGACGTACATCTTATGATAACCAACCCGCTGGAATATATCCCTGCTTTTGCAAAAAGCGGTGCCGATTATATCAGCTTTCACCTGGAATGTGCCAGCCCGCCGGCCGAAACCATTGCCAAAATTAAAGAGCATGGCAAGCTGCCCGGCCTTGTGCTTAGCCCCGGCACACCCGCCGAGGCAGTATTCCCCTGGCTGGGGCAGGTGGCGCTTGTGCTGGTTATGACAGTGCAGCCCGGCTTTGGCGGCCAGAAATTCCGCCCCGAAATGATGCCCAAGCTGCGCGCCATTGCCGACGAAGCAAAGCGCATCCACCGGAACGACCTGCTGATACAAGTAGACGGCGGTATTACCAGCGAAACCATTGGCCTGTGCCGCGAAAACGGCGCCAACTGCTTTGTGGCAGGCTCGTCTGTTTTTGGCGCGCCCGATTATAAAGCCGCTATAGACGCGCTAAAGGCCTAAGCAAAAAGCCGGGACAAGCCCGGCCGGGCATTTATTCCCCGCTTTGCACCTTTGGGGGCAGCCTTTCGCTCTTTCGCTTTGTGCTCTGCTTTTTGCCGGCTGGCGGTTGCTGTTCCTGGGTGGTTTGGCCGCTTGCTTCTAAGTGCGCAAGCACATCAATGGCATTGCCTTCAATTAAGTTGGTTGCGTGTTCTTCCAGGTAGGCGGCAGCAAGCTCGCCCTGGCCACTGTGCCGGCCGTACTGCGCAAGTTGTGCGGTAACGGGGCCTGCGGGGGAATCGAGCGTGCGGACAAGCAGCCGGTAGCCTGTTTCCATACGGTAGAGGCTACTTTTAAAAATGCGATGGGAATGCAGGTTAAAAAGCCCTGCCGCCGCCTTTAGCAGAGCATACACATCCTCGAAGGCGAAAACAACCGGTTCTACCGGCGCATAGCTAATATGCATAGGTTCGAGCAGATAAAAGCTAATGCGGCAGCCGTTTTCTTGTGGCGCTATAAAAAGCTCTAGGCTGCCGTTTTCGGGGCAAAACCCAGTGCGCATGCTGCCAATTTCCAGCAGCTCCTGCAAAATGCACAAGGTGGCGCAAGTGGGGTGGCAAAGTTCCTCGTAGGTAAGGTGTAAATCTTCGAGGTCGGCCGTATTCAACACAACCACCAACCGCCTGTTCCCTTCCAGCTTAAAAATCACCCGCAACACCTACTGCTTTCTAATACTTTTATCAAGGGGGAAGATAACCCAAATGAAGCTATTGCAGCGACGAAAGGGCATTGTGTTGGAGCAACACAAAGAGCCTGCGCTCTCGCGCGAAATACGGGAATTTTGCAATTCCTCGGGCACTCCCGCCTGCACCGAATTTGGCCCCTGCGAAAACCTGGACGCGCTTTACCCCCACGAAATTGTGGAAATAGCCCGCCAGGCCCGAATTATTGACGAACGCGACGGCCGCCCCTTGTGGGAAAAAATTAGCCCCAACGGCGAAAGCGTTTCGCTGGCCGTGGCAGATGCACTGGATGATGAGCCCTATATATCTAGCCAGCTGGGCCCCATGCTGGCCTACCGCGAGCAGGCCGCCGGCGGCCTTAGCGCTGCGGTAAAGGCGGTGGGGGCCGAGGCCGGTATGTTTGTAGTGTATAAAAGCCTAGCCGATCTGGAGGTTAAAATTCCCACCCAGATTGGCGGCTTTAAGGTAAAGCGCATTGGTGGGGTTTACCCGGCCGAAAACCGCCTGGGTGACGAGCTGCCGCTGAAAAAAAGCTACCGCATTATTGGCGTTTGCGCGCTTATTCACCTTTACCGCGCCATTTACGAAGGCCGTGTGCAGGAAACCTGCTTTGTTACGGTAGCGGGCAACTGCATTGGCTACCCCACCAACCTAGAGGCTTCCATTGGCCTTACCGCCACGCAGGTGCTGGAACGCTGCGGCCTGGCCGCCAACCCCACCCGCATTATCATAGGCGGCTCTATGACAGGCTACGCCTGCATTGACACCGATTCTACACTGCTAACCCCCACCAGCCGCGGTGTACTGGCATTTCGCGAACACCAGCGCGATCATCATTACACCTGCATTGGCTGCGGACGCTGTATTTCGTCCTGCCCTCAAGAGCTAAACCCCATGATGCTCTTCCGCCTGTTGAATGGCCGCAAGGAATATTTAGCCAACCGTCTGGAGCCCGGGCGCTGCATAAGCTGTGGTATTTGCAGCTATGTCTGCCCGGCCAAGCTGCCGCTTTCGCATACCATTTTAAGCTACAACGCAGTAAAGGAGGTTGAGGTGGTTTGAAGCAAATACCGCGTGAAGCACCGCATATCCATTCCAGCGATTCCAACCGCACCGTAATGGGCGACGTTATTCTTGCCACCCTGCCGCTCTACTTCATGGCCTACTGCTACTACGGCAACCGGGTGCTGGCGCTGGCGCTGCTCAGCCTTGTGATGTGCATGACTACCGACGCGCTGCTTTGCCGTCTTGCCGGCAAGCGTGTAAATATTTACGACCTTTCGCCCGCCGTTACCGCGCTGCTCATTCCGCTTATGCTGCCCGCCAGTATCGATTACCGTGTGGTGGTGTTTGCCGGGCTGTTTGCCATTGGTATAGCCAAAGCGCCCTTTGGCGGCATTGGGCAGAATGTTTTCAACCCCGCCGCTGCCGGCCTGGCCTTTGCCATTGCCTGCTGGCCGGTGCGGGTGTTTGCCTACCCCCTGCTGTTCGAGCGTCTGCCGCTAATGGCTACTTTTACCGGCACACCTGTAGCCAGTACGGCGGCCATGCTACGGTTGGGCGGCGTTCCGGCACTGGATACGACTGAAATGTTCCTGGGCATTCTGCCCGGGCCCATGGGTGCCACTAATATATTAGTTATTCTTGCTTGTCTAATATTCCTAAGCTATCGCAAAACCCTTTACCTGCCGCAAACATTGGCCTTTGTGGGTGTAGCGGGCATTTTTGCCGCGCTTTTCCCCCGGGTGCTGGTTTCGCCGCTGGAAAGTGCACTGCTAGAGCTTATGTCGGGCTCGCTTTTCTTTGGGGCGGTGTTCATGCTTTCAGACCCTGCTACCTCCCCCAAGCGGGAACTGCCCCGCATCCTTTATGGGGCTTTGGCCGGGCTATTTGTCATGCTTATGCGCCGCTTTGGCGGGTTTGAGCAGGCACTGCCCTTCGCGCTGCTGCTGGCCAACGCCTTTTCGCCTATTTTAGATTATTTTGCCGAGCTGCTACACTCTTCGCAAAGGAGGAACCGAGATGCACTACCAAAAGCTGAGAAATCTACGCAGCCTGCTTAAATCTACCCAGGGCCTGTTTTGGTGCAACGCGGTGCTGTGGTGCGGGCTTTGTCTGCCCTTTGTGGTAGTGGCAGCCACCAGCCTGAAAAATGCGCTGGCCCTTTCGGTGGGCCTGGTGGCCTCTACACTGCCCACCGCCCTGCTGCTCTCGTTTGTTCCCACCAAGCTGCCCGGCTGGCTGCGCTTGCCGCTGGCTTGCTGCCTGGCGGTATGCTTTGTGGCCTTTTCGTTCCGAATTGTGGGCATGCTTTCGCCCGAAATTTTCGATTCTGTGGGTATCTTCCTGCCACTCATGGGTGTAAACGGCTTGCTGCTGCCCCTTTCTTCTCCCGATTTACAGGGTAAGCCCGGCAAGGCGCTGCTTTCGGCGCTGGGGCTTTGCCTGGGCTTTTGCCTGGCGGCCTGCCTGGTGGGCACACTGCGCGAACTGCTTGGGAACGGCACGGTGTGGGGCTATACCATATTAAAATTTAAGCTGCCCGGCATACTGCCAGTGTTTGGCGGTTTTGTTGTGGTGGGCTTGTTGGCGGCCGGTGCACGCTGCTTGTGGCGCTGCCTGAGCATGTTGGCAATTCGTGCCGGCAACCCAATTCCCACATTGCCTAAAAAGGAGGTTAAACGGGTATGATACAGCCGGTTGTAACCTTCTTTCTTTTGGCGTTGGCCGCAATGTTTGTAGAAAATGCAATTTTTGCGCGTGGCCTTGGCATTCTTACACCGTTGCGGGCAGAAGCCGGCCTGCGCAGCATTTTGCTGTTTGGCGCTTGTGTAACGGGCTTTTGCCTGCTGGGCAGTATGCTCGGCTTTGGGGCAAACTGGGCGTTGAACGAGTATTATCCCCAGCTTTCGCGCATGCATGCCCGGCCTGTGCTTTTTGTGTTTTGCTCGCTACTGGCATGTGTTATTGTCTATTTCATTTTGAAAAAAGCATTGCCTAAATATTTTTCTGAAATTGAGGGAATACTCCCCATATCGGCTTTTAACTGCGTTGTGCTTGGCGCTTCGCTGCTTTCGGCCAACCAAAATTTAGATTTTGCCGGCTGGGTGGGCTTTGGGCTCGGCAGCGGCGTAGGCTATTTTTTGGCCAGCCTGCTGGTATACACCGGGCGGCTGCGCTTGCAGCTTTCTCGGCTACCCAAGGCTTTTCGCGGCCTGCCGATACAGCTTTTATATATGGGGCTGCTTTCGCTGG
>CAYYOY010000145.1:0-5283 GCA_964473265.1 uncultured Oscillospiraceae bacterium | reverse complement strand
CGGTGCCCAGAATGTCTCCGGGTATCACCTTGTCGCCCACCTTGGCGGTGGCAACAAAATCCCACTTCTTGTCGTGGTCCAGCGCGTTTACATGAATGCCACGGGCAATATTGCTGCCGTAGGCTTCTTTAATGCGCTCCAGCGGACGCTGAATACCGTCGAAAATCATTTGCAGTATGCCGGGTGCCAGCTCTACCGAAAGGGGAGCGCCGGTAGAGGTTACGGCATCGCCCGGGCCCAAGCCGGCGGTCTCTTCATACACCTGGATAGACGCCCGGTCGCCACGCATTTCTATAATTTCGCCAATGAGCCCCAGGCTGCCTACACGCACAACGTCAAACATGTTGGAATCACGCATGCCCTCGGCAACCACAAGCGGGCCCGAAACCTTGACTATTTTGCCTTGGCTCATTTGTTCACCTGCTTTTCTTATACTAGGTTGTTTCTAACGCAACCCGGCTTGCCTGCCGGTTAATCCCGGAACAAAATATCTGCCCCTACGGCACGCTCTACGCTTTTCTTCACGCCCGACATACCCAGCCCCAGCGAGCCCTGCCGGCCGGGTATAGGTATAATGGCGGGAATTCTATCATCCTTATACCGTTCCATTACATGGGCAATGGGTTGGAGGGTTTGCTCGGTGACAAAGATAACGCCGTATTGCTTTTCGGCCAGATGGTGGATAATGCTTTCGGCGTTCTGGGGCAGCTCGGCTTCGTACACGTCGAAGCCCACGGCCTTAAAGCCCAGCACGCTATCTTTTTCGCCCACCACTGCAATTTTGCTACGCATAGCCTACTCCTCTTTTGTTGGTTGGTACGGCCTTACAGAACTTCGCGCAGCCGTTCGCTTATTTGCTGTGCCGGAACACCGGCCAGCTTGGAAGCCAGCACAATGCGGGCAGCCCGCAGCTGGCTTTCTTTGCCCAAAAGGTATGCAATGAGCGGCTCAACCCCAAAGGCTTTGAGCTGCGCCGGTGCCAGCAGGTTTAGCTGGTAATTATCGCAAGCGCGTTCAAAGGCTGTAAGGCTACCGCTGCGCACCTGCTCTAGCAGGCCGGCCAGCGCCTTGCCATATTCGCTGCCGGCAATAAGCGCCAACAGTTCGTCCCAGCCTTTGGTAAAGGCTTCGGCCAGGCGTCCGATATCTAGCTTGCCACCGGTAGCCAGCACCCGCCGCAGGAAGAAAACATCCTTACCCATGCGCTTAATGCGCACAGCCGCGCGGATATTGGCAATGTCTATTTCGGCCTTTACATAGTCTGCCAGAAAGCTGCTGTCGTAGCCCTTGGCGCGGTCGGCTATGGCTTCCAGCACGGCTTTATCCAGCAGCACGTCAACCAGCTGTGGGTCGCCGGTTTTGGCCAGCGTTTCCACAGCTTCGAGCGCCGCGTTGGCCAAAAGCGGGTGCAGGCCCTCAAAACGGCCGGCTTCCAGCTGTGCTGAAAGCTGTTTTAGGGGAATGTTGCCGTTGGTAGAAACAATGTGCCCCGTTTCGCTGGTAAGCTTGTTGGCCTTTATTAGGGTTTTTAGGTTGTGCCCGTCGTATTTATAGCGGAAAAGCTCCACCAGCCCTTTATCGCCCGAAAGGCGGGCGAACAGGGCGTAGGCTTCGGCTTGGCTTTGGGCCAGGCCTTCTTCGTAATCTTCCAGTTCGAAGCCCGCGCAGATGCCGGTGTCGGTCAAAATCTTAAAGGCTTCCTCGGCGCTGCGGCAGTCTACCATTTTTTGCAGCTCGCGCCTGGTGAGTGCACGGGTTTCCATAGCACGCACACGGGCGGTGGCGTGCAGATAATCGACATCTTGAAAAGTTATCAAGCCAGCACCTCCTTTGCACTGCTGTGGGAATTATCAGGCAAATAATATTTCGGCCACTTCGGCCTCCAGCTCGCCCGTAACCCCCTGCACCAGTACCTCGAAGGTGCAGTTTGTTTCAATGGCGCCTTCTTTTAATATAAAGCCGCCGGCAAAGCCGCCCACCTGTTTGGAAAGCGTAACATGCCGGGTTATGCCTTCACCCAGGCGGCCGTGCAGTAAATCTGCCAGGCCGGCTATGGGGTGTTGGGCCAGCTTTTCCAGCAGTTCCTTGCGTTCTACCTGTGCAAGACGCTTGCAAACCTCTTCGCCCAGCTTTTGGTCGTTCACGTTAAAGATAAGCTCGGCATCTTCGGTTTGGTAAGCACAAACCAGCGCTGCCAAGAAATCTACCAGCTGCTGGGGGGGCGTGCCGCACAGCTTTTCCAGCGCGGCGCGGTAGGCTTCGCCCATGGCATCGCGCCGGGCACCCAGCTTCATGTTGCGCTCTTCTATGCCGGCCTTGCTTTGCGCACGGCGCAGCACAGCTTCGGCATTGGCCTTGGCTGCCTGCAATATAGCCTGTGCTTCAGCTTCAGCTTCTTGCTTGGCGGCCTCTTGCAGCTGGCGAGCGTCGCTTTGTGCGGCTGCGTCAATGGCTTGGGCCGCCGCCTGCGCTTCGGCGAGAATTTTATCGGTAAGCTTAGAAAGTTCGTTCAATGCTTTTTCACCACCATTCGGCATTTTAGGCTGCTGTGGCTGGTGCTACACATTAATGTTGAACACCAGCAGCATGGAAATAAGGAATGCCAGAATGGCGTAGGTTTCTACCATGGCGGCTGCCACAATGGCCTTTGCCAGTTCTTGGGGCTTTTTAGCAACAATAGATACACCGCCGGCAGCAACGCGGCCCTGGGCCACGGCCGAAAGCAGGCCAACCAGACCTACCGGCAGAGCCGAGGCCAGAATGTAGGCGCCGGTTTCAAGAGAAAGGTTTACGCCGCCGCCCATCATGCCGGTGTTGAGCATAATGATAAAGCCGATAAGAAAGCCGTAGATGCCCTGTGTGCCGGGCAGCGCCTGCAGTACGATGAGCTGGCCAAATTTATCGGGGTCTTCTACAATAACGCCCGAGGCAGCTTCGCCCACGATGCCAACGCCTTTGGCCGAACCGATACCCGAAAAGAGCACCGCTACCGCCACACCAAGATACGCCAAAAAGTTACCGCTGTTTAGTACAGAGAAAAAGCCTTCCATTCTATTTGTCCTCCTCTTTGTTGGTTACAACAACATATTTAGGGTTGGCGCAAAGGGGTGCGAAGGCTTTGCCGCCCCCCTCATAAAACTTGCCGAAAAACTCTACATACTGCAGACGCGAAGCATGCACATAGGCACCCAACGCGCTGATAGCCAGGTTAAGGGCGTGCCCAAAGGCAAATATAGCAATAAACGCTACAATACCAATAATGTTCGGCCCGGGTAGCGTGCCCATTATGTTCACCACGTTGGCAATAACACCGGTGGCAAGGCCCAGAGCCAGAATGCGCGAGTAAGAGAGTAGGTCAGAAAAATAGCCGGTAATATCGTATAGGCTGAGCAGACCGGTGGAAAGACGCTTGAGAATGTTCTTTTCCCCACGGCCCTGGGTAAAAATAAGCCCTACCGCGCCGCCAATGGCCATATATTGCCCAATGGTGGCAACCGGCCCCGGCACCAACAGCAGCGGAAGCCCCACCAGCACAAGGTACCAAAATCCTACATCAAAAATAGCATCCCACACATGGCCGCGGCGAATCATCAGGTAGGCTTTCAGGCCCATGCCCAAGAAAAGGTGAAGCGCGCCCAAAGCGAAGGAGATAAGCAGGATGGTGATAGGGTCTTTCAATGGGTCGAGCAGGACAGGCATGTTTACCTGATTGCCAAAGAACGAAAGGGTAAGCTGCGGCACCAGGTTGCCAAACCAGCTACCGTACAAAGCACCCCAGATGACAGTGGAAATACCGCAGAGAGTAATAAACTTTGCAAACTTTTTGGCGAAGGGGGTAAGGTCCATAAATCTTGTAGCGACCAGGCCCGCAAAGAAAAGCAACAGGCCGTAGCCGGCATCTGAAAGCATCATGCCAAAGAATATAAAATAGAAGATAACCAGGAAGGGGCCGGGGTCCATCCCCTTGGCATGCGGGGTGGAGTACATTTGTGTAATGATTTCAAAGGGCTCCACCAGCTTGGAATTTTTCAGCAGCACCGGGGGTTCATCCTGCGGTGTAGGGTCGGCAAAGGCGTAGTAGCAGGTGCGACCGGAGAGGAAGGCTTCCACCTTTTGCTGGCTTTCGGCGGGTATCCAGCCGGTGAGCAAAAAGGCCTTTTCGGTGTGCAGCAGTTTTTGCGAGGCTTTGCCGCAATCTAGCCGCATGTTTTGCAGATCGTAAGCCAGGCGCAGGCCGTCGAGCTCCTGGGCGTATTGCGCCAGGGTATCGTTGGCTGCCAGTATTTCGCGGCCAAGGTCGTCAATGCGTTTATCGCACCGGGCGGTAACCTGGGCCGGGGTGCCGGTAAGAGGCTCCAGCCCCGCGCGGCTTACGCCCGATTGCCGCAGAATATCCCACACATCGGTGTGTTCATCCTTGTGGGTAATAAGCAGGGCGTAGCGCTGGTCTTTATCGGCCGAAATTTGCTGCAGCATGGGTACTTTGCCAGACTGCGCCAGCTCTTCATTCAGGTTCTCCAGCGAAACCGAGGGCGGCAGCACCAGATATTCCACCCCGGTGCGCGCGGTGCCCGAAAACTCGAGGGGTAAATCGAGCTCCAGCCAGGGGGTAAGCGAAGCTTTAATAAATTCCTCGTGGGCAATTTGGCTTTTCAGCTCGGCAATGGCCCGCAGGGTATCTTCAATGCTTTGGCAAATATCCTCGGCACGGGTGAGCAGGCTGGCATCTTCCATGCTTTTAAAGCTTACCCGGGGGCGCTTGGCAAACAAACTTTTTTTGCCTTCGTAGGGGGCAAGAGTGGCAATGGCTGTCGCAAGGCGGGCCAGACGCTGCTCTTCGGTGTAAAGCTCGGCCGGACGGTGGACAATGCTTTGCTGAATTTGTTCCATGTCGGCAAAGGTTTCGGGGCTTTGCACCTGGATACAGCCCAAACGCAGCAAGCCGGCCAGCAGCCGGCTACTTTCGGGCGCAAGGCCGTACAGAAAAAGTTTTTTCATGTGAACAATCATAAGGCACCAACTATCCTTCCGACAATTAGTGCGGCAGCCTTATCTACACGGTTTTGGGCTGCTGCTGTAATAGCCAGACATTCTTCAGCGGCCTTGGCAACCCGCTGCTGCACCAAAAGCTGGGCATCTTCCTCGGCTTTGGCCAGTAGTGCGGCAGCCTCGGCAGCTGCCTGCGCCTTGCGCGTGGCTATTAGCTCACGGGCCTGTTGCTGAGCCTTTTCGTAGCTTTGCGCACTGCGGGCTTGCGCCTGCTTTTTGCTTGCCTCGGCCTGG
>CAYYOY010000144.1:0-5291 GCA_964473265.1 uncultured Oscillospiraceae bacterium | reverse complement strand
GGGGCCGATGCCGGCGAGGTAATTGCCGCGCTCTACCGCGCCGTGCTACACAGCGAGGTTACGCGGGTTTCCAGCCCGCGGGTGGCCGAAATGGAAAAAATTTTGGAAAACACCTACCGCAATATCAACGTGGCACTGGCAAACGAAATGGCCATTATTTGCAACGAAATGGGTATCAATGTTTGGGAAGTAATTGCCGCAGCCTCCACCAAGCCCTACGGCTTCCAGCCTTTCTACCCCGGCCCTGGGCTGGGGGGGCACTGCATTCCGCTAGACCCCTGGTACCTTACCTGGAAGGCACGGCAGTATGGCATACATACCCGTCTTATTGAAACCTCTGGCCAGATAAACGACGGCATGCCACAGTATGTGGCCGAACGGGCTGGAAAAATTCTCAACGCCCATGGCAAGGCCCTTAACGGCTCCAATATTTTGCTGCTGGGGGTGGCCTACAAGCAGGATATTGATGACATTCGCGAAAGCCCTGCCCTGCGGGTTATGGCGCAGCTACGCCGCTGGGGAGCCAATGTGGCCTATTACGACCCATACGTTCCAAACATAGGCCCGCTGGCCAGCCTACCCCAGTTAACCCGGCAGGTTGTGGCAAGCTACGACCTTGTGCTTATTACCACTGCGCACCAGACGGTGGATTACGAACTGGTAGCCGCCTCGGCAGTTGCAATATTCGATACTAAAAACGCTATGAACAACATCGCAGAACGCGAAAATATCACTTTGCTTTAGGGTGTGCTTTATGGTAAAATATACATTGATTGGCTGCGGCAGAATTGCCAAAAATCATATAGGGGCGGCGGTAAGCCAGCCCGGCCTGCAGATAACCGCCCTGTGCGACCTACAGATGCAAAACGCGCTGGCACTGCAAAAGCGCTTTAACCTGCACAAGACCAAACTCTATAGCGATTACCGCCAAATGCTCGAAGAAGAAAAGCCCAACCTTGTGGCCATTGCCACCGATAGCGGCAGCCATGCTGCCATAGCGCTGGATGCCCTTGCCGCCGGCTGCCATGTACTTATTGAAAAGCCGGTAGCTCTTTCGCTGGCCGATGCCGACGCGCTTATTTTGGCCGCAAAGCAGGCCAATGTACGGGTGGCGGTGTGCCACCAAAACCGTTTTAACCCTGCGGTTATTAAGTTGCGCAAGGCGCTGGATGCCGGCCGCCTGGGCCGGCTGCTGTACGGCGCAGCTACCATTCGTTGGAACCGGGGGCAGGAATATTACGACCATGCCTCTTGGCGGGGCAAATATGCCACCGACGGCGGCGCGCTTATGAACCAGTGCATCCACGATATTGACCTGCTGCGTTGGATGCTGGGCCAGCCGGTGCGGGTAACCGGTGTTACCGCCCGGCAAATACACAGCATAGAAGCCGAAGATTTCGGGGCCGCTATTGTAGAGTTTGCGGGTGGCGCATTTGGGCTAATAGAAGGCACCACCAACATCTACCCGGAAAATTTGGAAGAAACCCTTTGCATTTTCGGCACCACCGGCACGGTAAAGCTGGGCGGTAGCTCGCTCAACCTGCTGGAAGAATGGCGTCTGGCCGACACGCTGGACGACCCGGTTATCTTAAAAGCGGTTTGCAACCAGCGCCCGCCCGATATTTACGGCTACGGCCACATTCCACTGTATAGCGATATGCTTACGGCCATTGAAGAAAAGCGCGACCCTCTTATTACGCTGACAGAGGGACGCGCCGCAATGGAACTGGTGCTGGCGGTTTACTATGCGGCCCTGCGCCGGCAAACCGTAACGCTACCACTGGCCCGTGGCACCACGTTAGATTTTCCTCCCCTGCCCTAACTACCCCCGCAACTTCTTTCATCTATAGGAGCGGACGTACAATGAGCAAGACAGCCAAATACACGCTTATTCTAATGTTTACAACCGTGCTTGCCAAGCTGCTGGGGTTTGTGCGCGAGGTTGCGCTGGCCTATGTATATGGTGCCGGCGCCACCAGCGACGCATACATCGTTGCCTTTTCTATCCCCACCATACTTTTCACCGGGCTGGGCACGGCGCTGCTCACCTGCTACATTCCGCTTTACACCGAGCTTGCCGAGCACCGGCCCGAGCAGGCTAAGCCCTTTAACAACAATGTAACCACCCTTATTTTCCTGCTTTCGTTGGTTATTCTTACGGTTTTCTGGGTGTTTGAAGAGCCCATTGTGCGGTTGTTTGCAATGGGGTTTGCGGGTGAAACCTTTGCTCTTGCCGTTACCCTTTCGCGGGTAATGATTGTTTCCATTGTGTTCATGGGGGTTTCCAACATTCTGCAGGGCTATTTGCAGATCAAAGGCAGCTTTTTTGTCATTGGCATTGTAAGCCTGCCCATGAACATTTTCGTCATAGCCTCTATATTGTTGGCCAACAAAGAGGGCACCCTGCTGCTGGCCGCCGGGCCGGTGGTGGGCTACGCCGCTGCGTTGGTTATGTTGGCGGTTGCTGCCTGGCGCAGGGGCTTTCGTTACCGCCCCCACCTGGAACTGCAGGATAGGGAAATTAAAAAAATGTTGCTACTGGTGTTGCCTATCTTCTTAGGGCGCACGGTTATGCAAATTAATAACATGATAGACCGTACACTGGCCTCCACGCTACCGGAGGGCAGTGTTTCGGCGCTGAATTACGCCAGTAAGGTGTACGGGTTTGTTATTTCGGTGTTTGTGCTTTCGCTGGCCACGGCGGTGTTCCCCCGGCTGGCGCGGCAGGTTTCGCGCAGCAACACCACCAGCTTTATTGCCACCTCTATGACCAGTGTGCGCATGGTTACGCTGCTGGTGCTACCCATTTCGGCCGGCAGCATTGTGCTGGCAAGGCCGGTAGTGCAGCTGCTGTTTGGGCGCGGGGCATTTAGCGAAGAGGCCATTACCATGACCTCGCAGGCGCTGGTGTTCTACAGCCTGGGGCTAATTTTCTTCAGCCTGCAAAGCATTTTGGCCAACACCTTTTATTCCATGCAAGATACCAAAACCCCCACCATCAACTCAATTATTGCGGTGGGCATTAACATTGTGCTCAACTTTTTGCTTATTGTGTCGCTGGGCCACCGGGGGCTGGCACTTGCCACCAGCATTTCGGGGGCTGTTTCCACCATTATGTTGGGCATACGCCTGCGCCACAAGGTGGGGCCGTTGGGGCTGCAGAGCTTTGCGGTTTCCGCTGTAAAAATGTCCATTGCTACGGGTGTAATGTCTGCCGTGGCCTGGGGGCTTATGCTGTTGCTACAGGGCCGGGTAGAAGGCACCACCGGGCTGCTGCTTACACTGGGAGTACCGGCGCTGGCCGGGGCTGTGGTATACTTTGGGTTGCTCATTGCCATGCGCACCCGCGAAGCAGGCGAACTGATAGTAGGCGCCTTTGAAATGATACAACGAAAAAAACGGCAAGCTTAGCTCAAACAGAAAGGACTGTATACCATGCCAATGATTGATCTGCGCAGCGATACGGTAACTCAACCCACCCAGGCCATGCGAGAGGCTATGCTCACCTGCCCGGTGGGGGACGATGTGTACGGCGACGACCCAACCGTTGCCGAGCTGGAACGCCTGGCAGCCGAGCGCTGTGGCAAAGAGGCGGCACTGTTTGTGCCTTCGGGCACAATGGGCAACCAATTGGCTGTTATGACACACACCCAGCGTGGGGATGAAGTAATTCTGGGTGAGAACTGCCATATTGTCATACACGAGGTGGGAGCCACCGCAGTGCTTTCGGGCGTTTGTCTGCGCACCTTGAAGACCCCGGACGGCATTTTGCGGGCTGCCGATGTAGAAAAGGCTATTCGCGTACCCGATATTCATGTGCCACGCACCGGCCTTATTTGCCTGGAAAATGCCCTGGCCACCGGCAAAGCCGTGCCTGTAGCCGAAATGCGGGTGGTATACGAGCTGGCACACAGCCGGGGCGTTCCTGTACATACCGACGGCGCGCGTATTTTCAACGCCGCCACAGCCCTAGGGGTGGATGTGCGCGAACTGGCTGCCTGCACCGATAGCATGATGTTCTGCCTTTCTAAGGGGTTGTGTGCCCCGGTGGGTTCTATGCTGGTGGGCAGCACCGCTTTTATTGAAAAGGCCCGTAAAAACCGCAAGCTGCTGGGTGGCGGTATGCGGCAAGCAGGCTTTTTGGCGGCGGCGGGTATCATAGCGCTACAAGATATGACCGCTCGCTTGGCCGATGACCACGCCAACGCCCGCTATATGGCAGGCCTGCTGGAACAAATAGACTGCCTAGAGGTTTGCAAAGATAACCTGGATATTAACATGGTGTTTTTCAAGGCCAACCTGCCGGAAGAGAAAATTGCCGCCCTGCCGGATGCAATGCTGGCACGCGGCGTGAAGATTAACGGCATTGACGAAGGCCTGCTGCGCTTCGTTACCAACAACGACGTAACCCGCGGGGATATTGACACCGCCATTGCCGCACTGCGAGAAATTTTAGCCTGTTAGCTGCGCCTTTCCCGGCACTAAATGTTAAAAAACCAAGGCCAACGCTCTAGAGCGTTGGCCTTGGTTTTTTTATAGTATTAACAACGACTACATATCTACTGGCTTCGGGCCGAGTAGGCCTTGGCCTCGTCGTACATGGCCTCGATGTTTTCCAACGGGGTGTCGGCTTGAATAAAGTGGGCCGAGGTTAGAATATACCCGCCGTCCTTGCCCAGGGTATCAATGGCGTGGCGCACGGCGGCGCGCACCTCCTCGGTGGTGCCACGGGGCAGTGTTTCTTGAATATCTATGCCGCCGTGAAAGCACAGGGTTTTGCCCCAGGTGGCTTTAATGTGGGTAAAGTCCATATCCTTGGCGCGGGGCTGCAGGGGGTTGAGAATATCAATGGGCAGGGCGGCCAGGCGGTCTATCATGGGCAGCACAGCGCCGCAGGAATGGTACATAATAGTTTTGCCAAAGCTTTTAATCACCTTATTCAAGCGCTCGTGGTAGGGCTTTACAAATTCTTCCCACATGGCGGGCGACATGAGCAGGGTATTTTGGGCGGCAATATCGTCGTAGGTGTAGATAAGGTCGTACTTTTCCCCTGCGGCCTGCATGCAGCCTGTTACCAAGTTGCAGTAGTAGGTGGTGAGCTTATCCATAATTAGGTGGGGTATTTCGGGGTTGAGGGCAAGGTCGGTCATATACTGCTCGTAACCCCGCAGCGCCCAGGCGTGCTCGAAAAGGCCACCGGTTTCCAACTTGATATAATAAGTGTTGTGGGCATCGCCTATTTTTTTAGCAAGGCCGGCGTAATCCCACCAGGAAGCATCGGGCCAGTGGTG
>CAYYOY010000143.1:0-5295 GCA_964473265.1 uncultured Oscillospiraceae bacterium | reverse complement strand
GTTGCAGTGCGGCGGCCATGGCCGGTTGTGCCATATTGCCCTGCAGGTCGGTAAAGAAGCAATACTTGCCTTCGGCAATGGGGCGCGATTCAATACGAGAAATATTAATGCCTTCCGAAAAGAGCGAAAATAGCACCTCGCACAGTGCGCCGCTGCGGTGGGCAGTACGAAAAATAACACTTACAATATCGCTTTGCTCGTCAAATTCCGGGGTGTCGGCTATTACAATAAAGCGGGTTTTGTTGTTGGGGTCGTTAATAATCTCGTCCGAAAGAATTTGCAGCCCGTTGAGTTTAGCCGCACGGGGAGACCCAATGGCGGCAAAGCGGGCATTACCGGCTTGTGCTACCTTTTGGGCGGCAACAGCGGTATTGCGGCAGGCCGTTAGATCCCAGCTGCGGCCCGCCAGGAATTTGCTGCACTGCTTAAAGCCCTCGGGGTGGGAATATACCTCGCGAATGTTGCTAAGAGCCACACCCGGCAAAGCCATTAAGTTATGATGGATAGGCACCCAGGTTTGCCCCACAATGTAGCACCCATAGCGACG
Organism: uncultured Oscillospiraceae bacterium; assembly: GCA_964473265.1. Classification (GTDB taxonomy): domain Bacteria; phylum Bacillota; class Clostridia; order Oscillospirales; family Ruminococcaceae; genus Heteroruminococcus. Next base: position 4,748 of record CAYYOY010000143.1, on the reverse strand, counting down.
CAGTAGGTCGTACACTTCGCCAATGGCACCGGTTTGTGAATTTTCTATTGGCACAACGCCGTAGTGGGCGGTTTTATTCTTTACGGCGGCAAACACCTCTTCAAAGCTTTCGGTGGCGTGGCAGCTTTCCACCTGGCCAAAGAACTGTAGCACGGCATGCTCGCCCCAGGCACCCGGCACACCTTGATACGCTACTGCAAGCTTTTCGGTAATGGGCTGGCGGGCAGGGGGCAGCAGGGTTTCCTGCTGGGTTTGGTAAATGGCACGGCGCTGACGCAGTTTGGAAAGCCCAATGAGCGCGCGCATGAAGCTAGAGGCTTCGCCGGCAACCTCAGCCGGAACCTTTGCTACGGCGGCTTCTACCACCGCCTGCTCGCGCAGTTCGTCGGTAATAGAAATATTGCCCTGGCGCTTTACCTGCGCCACCTGCTCGCTGGCGGCCATACGCTGTTCAAATAGAGCCAACATTTGGCGGTCTATGCCGTCAATTTCGTTGCGTATGGCCTGCAGCTGTTCTTTGTAATCCATGGTGTATGCTCCTTCCAAATTTTGCGTTGGCGGCTAGGGGCGGGTTTCCCCTAGGAAATGGCCTGGCGCACTTTTTCTATCTTTTGCATTAGGCCGTGAAAGACCTCTGGAGTAATGGATTGCTGGCCGTCGCACAGGGCGTACTGCGGCGTGTTGTGTACTTCTATAATAATTCCGTCGGCGCCCACCGCCACACCGGCCAGTGCCAGCGGCTCTACCAAGTGCCAGTAGCCGGTGCCGTGGGAAGGGTCTACAATTACAGGCAGATGGCTTTTTTGCTGCAGCACCGGCACGGCAGAAAGATCCAGCGTATTACGGGTGGCGGTTTCAAAAGTGCGTATGCCGCGTTCGCATAAAATAACCTGTGCCGAACCGCCCGCCATAATGTATTCTGCCGCCATAAGCAGCTCTTCAATGGTGGAAGAAAGCCCCCGTTTAAGCAGCACCGGTTTACCCAACTGGCCCACCTGCCGCAGCAGGCTAAAGTTTTGCATGTTGCGGGCACCTATTTGAATTACATCCACATCGCGGGAAAAATCTTCCAAATGTTCTGCCGAAAGTATTTCTGTAACAATTGGCAGGCCGGTTTTGTGGCGGGCAATTTTTAATAGCTCCAGTCCATCCAGCCCCAGGCCGTGGAAGGCGTAAGGAGAAGAACGTGGCTTAAAGGCCCCACCTCGTAAAAAGCCTGCGCCGGAGGCGGCAACATCACGCGCTATAGATAAAATTTGTTCTTCGCTTTCTACCGAACAGGGCCCTGCCATTACCGCAAAGTGGCCGCCACCCAGCTTTCGTCCGCTTACCTCTACTACCGTATCTTCAGGGTGAAATCGTCTTCCGGCCAGCTTGTAGGGTTCCTGTACCTTCATAACCGACTGCACAAATTCCAGCCGGGCAAAGGTTTCGGGCGAAAGAGTAGAGGTATCTCCGGCCAAGCCCATCATATGGGTGGTTGCGCCGCAAATATCCTGCACTACAAAGCCCTGCTCTTGCATTTTTTTGCGTAACAGTTCTATTTCTCTTTCAGGGGCATTGGGCTTTAATACAATAATCATGCTTGCTTACCTGCCTTTCACATTATATAGCCAGTACTTATAAACCTGCCTGATTTTTATAAACAGCAAGCTTTGCTTGCCGGCACGCCAAAGACGTGCATTGTAGCTATGTAACCTATTTAAGCTGCCTATTGGGGATGTTAAATGGCTATAACCGTTGTGCCAGCGACGCAAGCGCCAGCCCTTGCATTTTAACCGCGTTGGGGGCAAAGCCCAGATAATATTCATCGGCCAGTAGCGCCTGGTAGAGCAGCATTCCAAGCCCGCCCAGTGTTGCAAGCCCCTGTGCCGCTGCCTGCTGCAGTAGCAGCGTTTCGGCGGGCTTGTAGATAAGGTCGCACACCAGAGCGTGGGCAGGCAATGCCTGCAGGAAAGAAAAGTCTTCAAACTGGGCGGGGGTTCCCTGCATGCCAAGGGGGGTGGCGTTAATAAGTATATCTGCATTTTTACAGGCCTTTGCAAGGGAGGCGTTTTCCATATCGCCCCAAGCGGGCTGCAGGGCAGGGGAAGCATGGCCTACTTCCTCTGCAAGGGCCTGGGCTTTTTCTGGGCTGCGGGCCAGCACCGTAAGTGCTGCCGCACCTAACCGGCCTGCCTTGTGGGCCAGTGTGGAGGCAGCGCCCCCGGTGCCCAGCAGTACAATGTGCGAAGCGGTTAGGCTTACATCTTTTTCGGCCAGTGAACGGCAGAAGCCGTCCGCATCGGTGGTGTAACCCAGCAGCCGCTCTTGGCATCGGGCAACAGTATTTACGGTTTGTTCGGCACGAGCCTGGGGTTGCAGCCAGTCCAGCATGGGTAAAATGCTCTGCTTATGCGGCATAGTCACATTAAAGCCATCCAGCCCTTCTTGCCGGGCTTTTGCTACCCAAGCGGCCAACGCGGGGGGAGTAACCTCTTCCACACGGTATTGCACGCCTGCAAAAAAGCGCTGCAAAACCGGTAAATGAATGGCGGGCGAAAGGCTGTGGGCAATGGGCTGGCCAATGACGGCAAAGACAGCCTTGCGCCGAGCGGCACCCGCAATGACAACAAGAGAATTTAATAGATGGTCAGAGGTATGGTTGTTCAATAAAATACAATCGGCATACTGGCGATAAAGCGGAAGGCGCTGGCTGTAGAGGTTAAAAAGCGCTTGCGGGCCTTGCTGCAGTAGAGGCCGGTGGGCAACCTGAAGATCGCCGGCAATCTGTTCGGGGGGCCTATCTAAAAACACCAGCAGGCCGTTTTGTTCCAGCAGTGCTATGTTGGAAGGCCGCAGCACAACCCCGCCACCGGTGGCAATAATTGTCCCTTGCAGGCCGGCATGCTGTTCTACCGCCAGGGCTTCCAGCCGGCGAAAGGCTTCTTCGCCCTCTTGGGCGAAAATGGTGGGAATATCCCGCCCGGCCTGCTGCTCAATATAGCGGTCTAAATCTATAAAGGGTTTACCCAAGCGCTGGGCTAGGGCTGCTCCGAGCGTGCTTTTGCCGCTGCCCGGCATGCCTAATAATACAATGTTTTTCATATTTACCACCCCTCGGCACACAGCAGTTCCAACAGGCATAGAGCCAGTGCCGCCTCGGCCACCGGCAGCGCCCGGGGAACAATGCAGGGGTCGTGCCGACCATGCACCCGCATGGTGGAATTTTCATTGGTGCGTAGGTCTATGGTTTCCTGCTCCAGCGCAATAGAGGGAGTGGGGCGTATAGCCAGCCGTACAACCAGCGGCATGCCATTGCTTATTCCGCCGTTAATGCCGCCGCTGTGGTTGGTGAGGGTTACAAAGCTGCCGTCCTGGCAGCGCCAGGCATCGTTGGCTTGGCTGCCGGTCATGCCAGCCAATGCAAAACCACTGCCAAACTCTACCCCTTTTACACCCGGGATGGAAAATAGCATACCCGCCACTAGGCTTTCCACCGAGCTAAAGAAGGGGGAACCAAGGCCGGCCGGTAGCCCCAGCGCTACACATTCAATTGCACCGCCCAACGAATTCCCTTCGACACGGGCCTGTGCAATGGCTTCTTCCATGGGTTGGCGCAGACTTTCTTGCAGCAACGGCAGGGTAGAAGCCGCCAGCCCGGCCAAAAGCGCTGGGGTGGGGGTTTCAAAGCGGCTATCTACCAAGCTGCCAATTTGCGCCACATGCCCGCCAACTGTAATGCCGCGGGTTTGTAAATACTGTTTGGCAATGGCACCGGCAAAGGTTAGGGGTGCCGTAAGCCTGCCCGAAAAATGCCCGCCGCCACGGTAATCTTCAAAGCCCTTATATTTCATATGCGCCGCAAAGTCGGCATGGCTGGGGCGGGGCAGGTGAGGGGTATAATCCTGCGAGCGGGTGTTCTGGTTGCGGATAATGCCGCACAGTGGCGCACCGGTGGTCTTGCCATGGAATAGCCCGCTGAGAATTTCTACCTGGTCACTTTCCTTTCGGGGGGTGCCAAGCGGGCCGCCGGGCGCGCGGCGGGCCATTTCGGTTTTTATCTGTGCAAGGTCGAGTTGCTGGCCGGGGGGCAGATTATCCAACACAATGCCAATGCCCTCGCCATGGCTTTCACCAAACAGGGAAAGCTGCAAATGCTTGCCCCAAATGCTGCTCATAGCTGCACCTCCCGGGGAAGCTTACAAAAATCTTCCCAGAAATGAGGGTAGGATTTTGCCACGCAGCCGGGGTTTTCCAGCTCCACCGCCCCGTGGCAACCAAGAGAAGCCAGCGCTACCGCCATGGCAATGCGATGGTCGTTGTGCGAAGAAGCTCTGCCGCCCGGCAAACGTTTGCTGCCTTTTATAATCAGGCTGTCCTCCCCCTGGGTAATATCTGCCCCCAGGCTGCCCAGGGCATCGGCCAAGGCATACAGGCGGTCGCTTTCCTTCATGCGCAGACGTGCGGCGTTGATAATGTGGCTTTCACCCGGGCAAAGGCAGAGCAGCGCGGCAAGCGGCGGCACAAGGTCGGGAATATGGGTAACATCCACCGTAACGGGGGCTAGCGTCTGGGCGGTAACCACTATGCCACCCTGCGGCCCGGTAGCAATGGTTGCCCCGCAGCGCCCAAGAATATCCAGTATGGCGCGGTCGCCCTGGGAGGAATGCTCGTTCAGCCCCAGGCACTCTACCTGGCAACCCAGCGCACCGGCCGCCAGGAAGAAGGCGGCGGCAGAGAAATCTCCCTCAATAGCATATTGGGCA
>CAYYOY010000142.1:0-5297 GCA_964473265.1 uncultured Oscillospiraceae bacterium | reverse complement strand
CATTATATGGCTTTTTGGGGCATCAGCTGCCCATTTAACGCAATGCATCCATTCCCCGCTGCAACCGTTATTCTGAAGAAAGGAGTGAGAGGGCATGGCACGCAGAAACAATAAAATAAAACGCTATAACAGCATCTATGGACCCAACCGTAAGAAGCAAGTGTTCCGAGCGATTGGGATGGTGCTCTCTATGGTTGTTTTGTTCAGCGCCGGATGGCTGGTATATGAACCTGTGGTAAACTTTGTGCGGGAGCTGCAAAGCCCCCCGCAGCCCATTCCCCCTTCTACCATTTCCTCTTCCTCACAGCCCCAGGATGACGGCAACCAGCTGGATACAACCCCCGTGGCGCAAGAACCTGCGCCCCTTGCACAGCTGGCCTACCTGCCTGCAAGCGTGGTGAGCGACGCCGCCCTGTTTGAAACCAATATAGCCGTGCTCAAACAGCAGGGTGTGCAGGGCGTAGTGTTTGACCTTAAAGAACCCCTGGGTATGGTGCTTTACGAAAGCAGCCTGCCCGGAGTAAAACGGGTGGGGGCGCAGCCCGCCAACCCCTATAACCTGGCCGAAGTGGTGCAGCGCATTGAGCAGGCAGGCATGCAGCCTGTTGGCAGAATTTACGCTTTTCGCGACGCCACCGCCGCTAAGGCAATGTACGACAGTGCTGTGAAGTATTCGGGCACTACCTACAACTGGGTGGATAACGCGCCCACAGCCGGCGGCAAGCCCTGGCTCAACCCCTATGACGCTGCCGCCCGCAAGTATAACTTAGATATCATTACCGAGGCGCTTGGCCAGGGCGTAAAGAGCATTGTGGTGGATGGCTTGCAGTTCCCCACCGGCTATTCGCTGGATAAGGCCGATTATGGCCCGGCTGCCGCTACTGCCGGACGAGCCGAAACTCTGTTGAGCTTTGCACACGAGGCCCAAGCCTTGGTAAAAGCCGGCAACGCCAACGGCCATTGCTGGGTATTTTTGCCCGGCTTGGCGCTGGCCCAGCGCGAAACCGACCCGCTTAGCCCTTACGGTGGCGAAATTGCCAAACTGGCCACCTATCCCGAGCTTATAGTAGACTGTATGCCTATTTCGCTGGGCGAGGGCATTGCCACCGAACAGCTTACCATCCCTAACCCGGCGCAATCGCCCACAGAGGCTATTACCGCCCTTGTGGCCGCCTTTGGCAGCAACACCGGCGAGATAACCCCCATTGTGCAAGCTTTTTCGCCCCAGGGCCAACCCGCCATTACCAAAGAACAGGTTCTGGCACAGCAAACTGCACTTAGCCAGGCCGGGTTGAGCCACCGCATGCTCTACTGGAGCCCCAACGGCAGCTATGCCGTACTGGGAGCAAATTGAAGCTTTTAGAGTAAGAGGAATATTGCATGAATATTAAACTCATTGCCGATAGTTGCTGCGACCTTACCCGAGAACTCTTTGCCCGCTTGAACCCCACTCTTGTGCCCCTTACAATTTCAGTGGGAGCCAAACAGTTTGTAGATAACGCCAGCATAAACCTTACCGACTTGCTGGCATCTATGAAAGCCCATAAAGGCAGAACCACTACCGCCTGCCCCGCACCCGAAACCTATGCCCAGGAAATGCGCCAGGCTGACGAAAGCTATGTGGTAACACTCTCTTCCAAGCTGAGCGGCTCTCACCAGAGCGCCAGCGTAGCCAAAGATATGGTTTTGGCCGAGGATAGCAGCAAGTTTATCCATGTGTTCGATTCTAAAAGTGCTTCCAGCGGTGAAACCTGCATTAGCCTGAAAATACAGGAATTCCTGCAAAAAGGCCTACGGCGAGAAGCGCTGGTAGAGGCCGTGGAACATTATATTGACCAATTGAAAACGGTGTTTGTGCTGGAATCGCTCGATAACCTAATTAAAAATGGCCGAGTGGGCCGCATTGCCGGGCAGGTGGCTTCGGTGCTTTCGTTGCGGCCTATTATGGGCGCAACCGATGGCGAAATTACCCTGCTAGAGAAGGCACGCGGCACCCAAAAAGCACTGGAACGCCTGACCGGCATGCTGATACAGCAGCTTTGTGAAAAACAAAACTCTGGCCCGGTGGTTATTGCCCACTGCAGCGCCCCCCAGCGTGCTACCACCCTGCGAGATAAACTTTTGGCTGCCTGCCCCTTTATTAAAGAAATTTTCGTTGTGCCCACAGCGGGTATCAGCACGGTGTATGCCAACGAGGGTGGCATTGTGGTAAGCCACTAAAACCAACTGTAATTTTACATCTGCAACCAAACAAAGCCAAGGCAAGCCTTTTGGGCTTTCCTTGGCTTTTTGCTGGGTTGTTGTCCCTGGCAGGTGCCGGTATGTTGCGGTTCCCGCCTCGAATGCGTGAAAATCTTTGTGGCGAGCGCTGCAGGCAGGAATAGCACCCGCCTAGCCTTGGTCGTCGGATGTAAAGCTGGTTATGTCTATAATGGTTGCCCCCAGCGTTTGTGCAATGCCCTCGGCACATTCCTTGGCCAGCTCGGTAAGGCGGGTAACCAGCTCGGGTGGGGTTTCTACCACCTCGGCCACACAGCCGGTAATTACCTCTACCGGTTCGGCCTCGGGAATATTTTGCGTTTGGGCTTGCTGGGCCGGTTGCTGGGGCCCGGCTTGGGTTTCTTCCGCTTGGGGCGGCAGGCATTCGGGCTGCTCATCCTGCAAACGTCTGCGTTGGTCAAAGTATTCGCCTGCCGCAAAACAGGCCACCATGGTACATACAAAAATAAATATCACCGCCAATAATTCCATAAAAAGTTCCCCCCTGTGCAGCGTAGTACTCCATTCTACGCAAAATAAGCAAAAAGCGTGCAGCGCCCGCTTCCGGCAGCAATAAAAAAACAAGCGGTCTGCCGCTTGTTTTTTGATATGTAGAAAAGGTGTGCTAATCGAATAACAGCAAATAGCAGAGGGCCAGAATAAGGGTTTGGTCACCGTCGTCCCCCAGCAACAGCGCCAGCAACACAAGGATGATAATTCTATCTCCTCCCGCCCAGTTGAGCAGCGAAGAAATAGGCGAGCTACCAGAGGCACTGAAAATGTTACCAAGGTTGCCCAGCCCTGCTAACCCGGGGATGCGTGAGGTGCGCCCAGAGCCGGTGCCGGGTGCCGCATCCACCACTTCAGGCTCTACAACCTCGGGCTGGGCTTCCTGCGAGACCTCTTCCTGTACAAAGGCTTCGGGGTCTTGTCCGGCCTGTGCGGTGCGCCGGGCACGATCCTGCATTTGTCGCACCCTTAAAATGGCTTCTTCCTGCATGCGCAGTATTTCGCTTTCAGAATATCCCGACGATTTACTCATTTCTTTTCACCCCCGAACAGGCTGCCGAAAATGCCCGTTTCGCGTATTACCGGCAGCAGGCTGATAAGCTGTATAATGCGTATAGCGTCATCAATGCGGCTGCGGCGGCCTTCTGAAAAGTGGGGCCTGAGCGCCTGCAGAAGGTTGACGTTTTCGTTAGGAGCGTTCATTTTGCCAAGAGCGCTGGCAAGTACACCCAGGGTGGCAGGGTCTATCATGGGTGGGGGTGGGGCGGCCGTGTTTTGGCGTGCACCGCCCCCTAGGCTTGCAATGAGTGAAGAGAGCGCAGAAAGGTCGGGTGTGCCGGGTGGTGGGGCGGCAGCACCGGATGATGGCGGCGGTGTGGGGGCTGCTGGTGGCGGTGTGGAAGCAGGCGGCTGCTGGGGTGCCTGAGCGGCTGGGCTGGGGGGTGCTTCTCCCCCGCCCAGGCCCAGCGAAGCTGCAACGGCACGCAGCTGGTTTACGCTTTCAGGGTCGCTTAATATTTGGTTTATCTTGGAAGATAAATCATCCATTGTTGGCCTTTCCCCCCATTAGCTGGCTTATCAGCTTTTGGGCTTGGGGTGTTTTTAGCAGCTGCTCGATGGCCTGTGGGTTGCCTAACAGTTGCGAAAGCTTAGAAGCCCCCGTCTGCTGCTCGGCACGGCCAATTACCTCATCCAGCGAGCCTGCCTCCAGCTTGCCGCGTAGTGCTTCGGGGCTAAGCCCCAGTTTTCCAGCCGCCAGGCTTAGCAAATTGTCTATTTGGTCTTTGCTTAGGTTCATATTCTCCAAAATAGCACACCACCTATTCCAATTTATAAAATATTATGTTAGACTATGTATTACTATTACTTGGTTGCGGCGGGTGGGGCAAATTCTGCCCGCCGCTGCTAGATTTTTCTGCGGCTCCGCAGGCTTTTTTGCAGCGGGGCTGCCGTCGGCTGTGTTCGTTAAAATTGCGCTTTTTACAGGAGGAACCATGCGCCTTATAGTTATGTCTGATAGCCACACCGCTCACCAACGCGTGCGGCAAATTGTAAGCAACCACCCGGATGCCGCACTTTTTATACACCTGGGCGACGGTGAAGCGGAATTTACTGCCGTTGCCGAAGAATTCCCCCAGCACCAGTTTTTACAGATACGCGGAAATAACGATTTTGGCAGCCAGGCACCGGTAGAGCACATGCTGGATGCCGGAGGGGTAAAAATATTTTGCACCCATGGCCACAACTACAGCGTAAAGTGGGATTTAGACGAGCTTGCACGCGCCGCCAAGGGCATGGGCGCTCAGCTGGCACTTTACGGCCACACCCACATGGCAAAGGACGAAACTCGTCAGGGTGTCCGCCTTATTAACCCCGGCAGCGTGGCCGACAGCCGCGTTACCCCCGCAGGTTATCTTATGCTGGATATTACCGCGGTGGGAATGATTCCGGTGTTTGTAAAGCTGGACAAGCACCGCTAAAACAGGCAAGGAGGCAGAATTTTGGATTACGCCGCGGAATTTTTAAACATTTTTGAGACCAAAATAAAAAGGGATGGCAGCCGTGCCTTGCTCGACTGGCTGCGCACGACCGACTTTTTTCGTGCCCCCGCCAGCACCAAATACCACTGTGCTTGTGAAGGCGGGCTGGTAATGCACAGCGTAAATGTCTACAATGTTATGATGCAAAAGCATTTTGACCCGGCGGTGGATAACGAAGAAAGCTTTGCACTGTGTGGCCTGCTGCACGACGTTTGCAAAACGCAGTTTTATAAAACTTCCACCCGTAATGTGAAGAACGAGGCCACCGGCCAATGGGAAAAGCACCCTGTCTATGTGGTGGAAGACAGCTTTCCTTACGGGCACGGGGAAAAATCGGTTTTTTTACTCGAGCGCTTTGTGCGCCTGCGAGTGGATGAAGCCGCTGCCGTTCGTTGGCATATGGGCGGCTTTGACGAATGTGTGCGGGGTGGCAGTTTTACCATTGGTGTTGCCTACGAACGTTACCCTCTGGCAGTGAAGTTGCATTTG
>CAYYOY010000141.1:0-5325 GCA_964473265.1 uncultured Oscillospiraceae bacterium | reverse complement strand
ATTCCACCTCGTCGGGGCCTTCGTCGCCCTCGGGGTTGTAGGCAGATTCTTTATACAGCATAAGCACAATATCGGCGTCCTGCTCGATAGAGCCCGATTCGCGAAGGTCGGAAAGCATAGGCCGGCGGTGCTCGGCGCTACGCTGCTCGGAAGCACGCGAAAGCTGCGAAAGGGTAAGCACCGGCACATTGAGCTCTTTGGCCAGCATCTTCAGGGCGCGTGTCATTTCAGAAACTTCCTGCACGCGGTTTTCAATACGCTTGACGCTGGACATAAGCTGCAGGTAGTCGATTACCACCAGCCCAAGGTCGCGCACACGGCGCAGTTTAGCCTTAAGCTCGGGCACGGTAATGCCGGGGGTATCGTCTATGTATAGGTTGCTCTTGGCCAGCAGCTGGCTGGCTTCGGCCAGGCGCACCCATTCTTCGGCACTCAGCTCGCCCGAGCGCATGGCCTTGCTGGAAATAGAAGCCTCGGAGGAAAGCACCCTGCCCACAAGCTGGTCGCGGCTCATTTCCAGAGAAAACACCGCAACCGCTTTGCCAGAATGCAGCGCCACGTTGGTGGCAATGTTTAGCGCGAAGGAGGTTTTGCCCACACCGGGGCGGGCGGCCAGCAGCACAAGATCCGATTTGTTTAGGCCGGAAATAAGCGCATCCACCGAAGGGAAGCCCGAAGACAGCGGTGCGTATTCGCTCTTTTGGTCGCTGGAAAGCTTTTGCAGACGGTCGTAGGTTTCAAACAACGCTTGGTCTATACGCACCAGGCCGGTGGCATCGCGCCCCTGGCGAATTTCAAAAATGCGCTGCTCGGCTTGGTCCAGCAGCAGCTTGGCATCGGCCGATTGCTCTGTAGCGTTCTGGGCAATTTCCTGCCCCGCGCGCACCAGGCTGCGCAGGTAATATTTATCTTTAATAATTTGGGCGTAGGAATTGATATTGGCGGTGGTGGGCACCAGCTGCGCCAGGCCGGTAAGGTAGTGCTTGGCTTCTTCCGGGCTGGGGAAAACCTGCTCGCGCCGCACCTGTTCCAGCACGGTGACAAGGTCTATCGGCTGGCCGCTGGTAAACATGCGCAACAAAATGGCGAACATTTCCTGGTGGGCGGGGCGGTAAAAGCTTTCGGGCCGCAAAAGTTCCAGCACTAGGGGCAGGCATTCGCTTTCCAGCAAAATTGCCCCCAGCACCGATTGTTCCGCCTCCAAGCTGAAGGGTAGCTGTGCGCCAAATTCTTGGGCTATTTCATAGTCGGGCCGCAGTGCCTCCATAATTGCCTCCATGCATGCGAAAACTTGGGTAGATTATTCGGCCTGCCCCACCAGCACAAACAACTTGGCGGTAATGCCGGCATAAAGCTTTACTTCGGCCTCGAAAGTGCCAAAGGCCTTAATTTCGCCCATGGTAATTTTGCGCTTGTCCACTTCCAGGCCAAGCTCTTTGTGGATAGCCTCGGCAACCTCTTTAGCAGTAACCGAGCCGAAGAGCTTGCCGCCTGTGCCGGCACGGGCAAACAGCTTAACGGTTTTGCCTTCCAGCGCCTTGGCTACGTCGGCAGCCGCCTGGCGTTCCTGTTCCAGCTTACGCTGGGCCGAGGCCTCTTTGGCCTTGAGTTCACCCATTGCCTGGGCGGTGGCGGGTATGGCCAGGCCCTTGCGCAGCAGGAAGTTGTTGGCGTAGCCATCTGAAACATCCACCAGCTGGCCGGCCTTGCCGGTGCCTTTTACGTCTGCTTTGAGTATAACTTTCATCGGTTCCTCCCTGGCGGCTGTGGCAGCCGCATGCTTATTTTATATTGTTTTGAGGTGTACTTTCGGCGTAATATTCTGTAATGGCCGTACGCAGCAGCAGGTCGGCTTCTTGAATATTTTTATCGGCAAACTGGGCACCCGCCATGGTGTTATGGCCGCCGCCGCCCAGGCGCTCCATAATAAGCTGTACATTCACAGCCCCCATGGAACGGGCTGAAATAGAAACCCCCTGCTCTACCCCAATGATAACAAAGGCGGCTTCCACCCCGCTGATAAAGAGCAGCTCGTCCGCAGCCTGCGCGGCCAAAATGCGCATATCACCTTCCATGGCTCCGGCGGCGGCAATGGCACAACCCTGGTAAATTTCGGCCGAGGCCACCAGACGGGTTTTCTGGCGGTAAATATCCATGCTGGAAACAAACAGCTTGCGCACATTTACCGTGTCGGCCCCCATGCGGCGCAGATAGGCCGCCGCTTCAAAGGTGCGCACGCCGGTGCGCAGGGTAAAGTTTTTGGTATCGAGCATAATGCCGGCCAGCATGGCTTCGGCCTCTGCCGTTCCAATCTTTTTGCCCTCGCCCAGGTGCTGGGTAAGCTCGGCCACCATTTCGCAGGTGGAGGAAGCAAAGGGCTCGTGGTAGAAGATAACGGCGTTATCAATATGCCCCACCATTTTGCGGTGGTGGTCGATAACCACTACATTGCGGCAGGCGCTATAAAGGTCGGGCGCTTCTAAAATGCCCGAGATATGGGTATCTACAATAATTAACAGTGTATCTTTATGCAATAGCTCGCGGGCGGCCTCAGGCGGGATGATTTTACTCTCAAAACCACGCTCATAGAGCATGTCCGCCAGGGGTAGTGCCAACGTACTGGTGGTGTTCATTACAATATTTGCAGGCTTGCCCGTTAGCTCTACCCAGCGCAGCATGCCCACCGAAGCGCCAAGGCTATCTAAATCGCCAAAGCGGTGGCCCATAATAAGCACATTTTCGCTGCTGTGCACCAGCTCGGCCAGGGCTGCCGCCACAATGCGGCTGCGCACCTTGCTTTGCTTTTCTATACCCTTGGACATACCACCATAAAACTCGTAGCCCGATTTTGTCTTTACCGCGGCCTGGTCGCCCCCGCGGCCCAGTGCCATATCCAGCGCCTGGCGGGCCATAAGCTCGGCTTCGCGGTAGCTTTTGGCTTCGCGCCCCACACCGATAGAAATGGTAGGGGGAATTTTGTTGCCGGTGCTAATGGCACGCACCTCGTCCAGCAGTGTAAAGCGCCCGGCTACCAGCTCGCGCATGGTGCGTTCTTCCACCACCGCAAGGTAGCGGCCACGCTCCAGCCGCTTTACAAAGCCGCCGTTTTTTTCAATATAGCGTTCCATCAGGCCTTCTACTTCGCTTGTAATGCGGCCGCGCTCGTTTTCCTTGGCATCCTGGAAAAGCTCTTCCGCATTATCCAGCAGCAATATCATAACAACCGGGCGGCTTTCCTGATATTCATGGGCGAAGTATTTAAGGTCGTGGTCGTCAATAAAGTAGAGCACCGTCATGGTTTCTTTGTCGTTGCTCTCGTTTAGGTAGTAAAGGGTAAGCATTTTTTTGCCCAGACGGATATTCACCCCGCCGGAAGGGCAACTGTTCGCCAGGTTGAGCTCGGGAATAATTTCATTAATTTTATCACCAAAGCGGTCGGTATCCTCCAGCACTACCTCGCGGCATTCCTTGTTATACCACACAATTTCCCCATCGTTTTTAACCACCATAACCGGGAAAGGGAATTCTGTCATGGCTTCGGTTTGCACTTCGCAAACCACCCGGCCCATGCTTTGCAAATACTGGTAGATTGATCGCCTGTTGGTGCGCTGCTGTAGCAGCACATAGCCCACCGAAATGGCCCATATTCCAAGAGCTATAAGAAACACACGTGTGCCGGCCTGCAGACAAAAAAAGGCCAGCAACAGCGAAACGCCAGACTGCACCAGCTGAACAGGCCAAAGCATACGAAGTTTTTCGCGCACAAGTACACCCCTCTGCAATATTGGGCGGGCCGGGCGGGTGCCCGGCAGTTCGTCAAAATAACCCAAACAAAGATAATTATACCATAAGCCGCGGCAAAGCGCCACACTTTTTGGCAGGATATAAAAATGAGGGGTGCAGGCCACACTTGCCTGCACCCTGCTTGTTTCTTAGGTTTCCTGTATGACAGGCAGTATCATGGGGCTGCGCTTGGTGCGCTGGTAGATATAGCCCCCCAGGTCGTCCTTAATGGTTTGTTTAATACTGCTCCAGTCGCGCACTTTTTCTTGGCGGCAACGGGCAATGGCGTTGCGGGCAATGCCTTGGGTTTCCTGCATAAGGGCTTCGGCCTCGCGCACATAAACAAACCCACGCGAAACAATGTCCGGCCCGGCCACCAGCTCGCCGGTGGCGCTATCCATAGCCGCTACCACCACAATAATGCCGTCCTGGCCAAGGTGGCGGCGGTCGCGCAGCACAATGCTGCCCACGTCGCCCACGCCCAGACCGTCTACAAATACACGGCCGGCCGGCACAACACCCGTAAAGGCCATTTTGGTGCCGTCTGTTTCCAGCACCTGGCCAATTTCAGAAATAAAGATATTGTCGGGGTTCATGCCCATGGTGCGGGCAAGCTCGCTGTGCTTTTTCAGGTGCTTATATTCTCCATGCACCGGTACAAAGAACTTCGGCCGGGTAAGGCCCAGCATAAGGCGTAGTTCATCCTGGCAGGCGTGGCCCGAAACGTGCACCTCGTACATGCGCTCGTAAACTACCTCTGCGCCCAGCTTCATTAGGTCGTTCACCACCCGGCCCACACTTTTTTCGTTGCCGGGAATGGGGGTGGCAGAAATAATGATAAGGTCGCTGGGGCTTAGCTGCACCTTGCGGTGGTCGCTGGAGGCCATGCGCGAGAGGGCGCTCATGGGTTCACCCTGGCTACCTGTGGTGATGATTACCAGCTCGCCGGCAGTGTAGCGGCCAATGAGGTCGATATGAATCATATCCTTGGGGTTTACATGCAGGTAGCCCAGCTCAATGGCCTTTGCCACTACATTTTCCATACTGCGGCCTGTTACCGCCACCTTGCGGCCGTATTTTACGGCAGAGTCGATAATCTGCTGCACACGGTGGATGTTGCTGGAAAAGCTAGCCACAATAATGCGCTTGCCCACGGCGTTCTTAAAGAGCTTATCAAAGCTTTCGCCCACCACCCGTTCGCTAATCGTGCTGCCGGGGCGTTCGGCGTTGGTAGAATCGGCCAGTAGAGCCAATACACCCTGGCTGCCCAGCTCGCCAAAGCGGGCAAGGTCGATAATTTCACCCTGAATAGGGGTGTAGTCAATTTTAAAATCTCCTGTTTGAATAACCACGCCCGCAGGGGTGTGGATAGCCAGCGCACAGGCATCGGGAATAGAGTGGTTTACATGGATGAATTCTACCTCCATGCAGCCCAGACGCACCCGCTGCCCGGGTGAAACTACATTCAGCTTGGCGCTGCCCAGCAGGCCATGCTCCTTAAGCTTGCCCTCTACCAAGCCCAGGGTAAGGCGTGTGCCATAC
>CAYYOY010000140.1:0-5333 GCA_964473265.1 uncultured Oscillospiraceae bacterium | reverse complement strand
GTTGACTTGCCAAAAGAAAAAAGGGTTGAAATAGGTTTAACTTATATTTTTGGCGTAGGACGTACAACGGCCTCGAAAATTCTGCAAGCCACCGGCGTCAACCCCGACACCCGCGTGCGCGACCTGCAGGAAGAGGACGTTTCCAAGCTGCGCGAATATATCGACAAAAACATTATGGTGGAAGGCGACCTGCGCCGCGACCGTGCGCTTAGCATTAAGCGCCTGGTGGAAATTGGCTGCTATCGCGGTGTGCGCCATAGAAAGGGCTTGCCGGTGCGCGGACAACGCACTAAGACCAATGCCCGCACTCGCAAGGGTCCCAAGAAGACCATTGC
Organism: uncultured Oscillospiraceae bacterium; assembly: GCA_964473265.1. Taxonomy (GTDB): domain Bacteria; phylum Bacillota; class Clostridia; order Oscillospirales; family Ruminococcaceae; genus Heteroruminococcus. Next base: position 4,998 of record CAYYOY010000140.1, on the reverse strand, counting down.
CAACAAGAAGAAGTAAGCAGGAGGGATAGAAGCGATGGCAAAACAGCAGGCCAAAAGAGCCACTACCCGCCGGCGCCGCGAGCGCAAGAATATTGAACGTGGCGCCGCACATATCCAGTCCACCTTTAATAACACCATTGTTACCATCACCGATGTGCAAGGCAATGCCCTTTCCTGGGCTTCGGCCGGTGGGCTTGGTTTCCGTGGCTCCAAAAAAAGCACCCCCTTTGCTGCCCAAACAGCTGCCGAAACAGCTGCCAAGGCCGCTATGGAGCATGGGCTGAAGACAGTGGAAGTCTACGTAAAAGGCCCTGGCTCGGGGCGTGAAGCCGCCATTCGGGCACTGCAGGCAGCAGGGCTGGAGGTAAACCTTATTAAGGACGTTACCCCCATTCCTCACAACGGCTGCCGTCCGCCCAAAAGACGGCGCGTATAATTACAGGAGGTGCAAACCAGATGGCAAGATATACAGGAGCAAGCTGCCGCCTTTGCCGCCGAGAGGGCAAAAAGCTCTTTCTAAAGGGCGAGCGCTGCTATACCGAAAAATGTGCCGTAACCCGCAGAGCCTCTGTACCCGGCCAGCACGGCAAGGGCCGCAAGAAGGTTTCGGAATACGGCGTACAGCTGCGTGCCAAGCAGCAGGCCAGACGTTTCTATGGCGTACTGGAAGGCCAGTTCGAGAAGTATTTCGATATGGCTGTCCGCAAGCAGGGCATGGCTGGCGAAAACCTGCTGCGCATTCTTGAAAGCAGGCTGGATAACGTTATCTACCGCCTTGGCTTGGCGCTTTCCCGCAAGGAAGCCCGTCAGCTTGTACGGCACGGCCATTTCCGCCTTAACGGCCACAAGGCAAACATTGCTTCCATCCTCTGCAAAGCAGGCGATGTAATTGAAGTTGCCGAAAAGAGCCGCGACAGCGTTAAGATTAAAAGCGTGGTAGAAGCCAATTCGGCTCGTCCTATTCCCAAGTGGCTAGATTTTGACGCCGCCAAACTGGTTGGTCGCGTTGTAAACCTGCCCAACCGTGAGGATATTGACCTCGATGTGGAAGAACACCTCATCGTTGAGCTTTACAGCAAGTAATGCGGTGGCCACAGGCGCTGCATAAGCCTGCTGGCCAGACCAACTCCACTTGCCTAACTTTTCAGCTAAGGAAGGCGAAGCATGCCGCAGCGCTTTGTGCGCGGCATGGACCACGTTTTGCCCCGCTGCGCAAGGCAGCAGGCAAAGCGGGGTTAAGACATTTTTGTCTGTAAGAAGGAGGGTTTACGCATGATTAAAATTATAGAGCCCAAGATCGAAACCATAGAGCTTCGCCCAGACGGCAGCTACGGCAAGTTTGTAGCCGAGCCGCTAGACCGTGGCTTCGGCATCACCCTTGGCAATAGCTTGCGCCGGGTGCTGCTTTCTTCGTTGCCCGGTGTGGCGGTGCAGTCTATTTTCATTGCCGGCGTGCAGCACGAATTTTCCACCATTCCCGGCGTTAAGGAAGACGTAACCGAGATAATTCTCAACATCAAGGGGCTTACCGCCAAGCTGTTTTGCGAAGGCCCCAAGCGTGTACGCATTGTAGCCGAGGGCGAAGGCGAAATTACCGCCTCCAGCATCCAGGCCGATTCCGAGGTGGAAATATTAAACCCCGGTATGCACATTGCCACCATGGCCGAAGGTGCCAAGCTGGAAATGGAGCTTACGCTGGGTAAGGGCCAGGGCTATGTTTCGGCCGAGCGCAACAAGCAGCTGGATACCGACAAAAGCCCCCTGGGCACCATTCATGTGGACAGCATTTATACCCCCGTGCTGAAGGTGAACTACACGGTGGAAAACACCCGTGTAGAACAAATTACAGACTACGACAAGCTAACCATTGAAGTTTGGACAGACGGTACAATCTCTGCCAAGGAAGCGGTTAGTCTTGCGGCCAAGATCCTCAATCGGCAACTCAACCATTTCGTCGATCTTTCCGACGAAGTGAGCGCGGCTGATATCATTGAGAAAAAAGAGGAAACAGGCAAGGAAAAGGTGCTTGAGCTGACAATTGAAGAGCTTGACCTGTCTGTGCGTGCCTTCAACTGCTTAAAGCGTGCCGGGGTAAACACCGTGGGCGACCTTATTAATAAATCGCCCGACGAGATGATGAAGGTGCGCAACTTGGGTAAAAAATCCCTCGAAGAGGTTGTAGCCAAGCTGGAATCGCTCGGCTTCAACATGACCACCGAAGAGGAATAGCAAAAGCTTGCGTAGCTGCCGGTAGCGGCGGCGCGCTAAGGCGTTGCCCGGCCGGCCATTTGCCGGCCCGCCAGGGGCAGCGCATAAGTACAGGTAAAGGAGTGATTTTCCATGCCAGGTACCCGAAAGCTGGGCAGAACAACCGACCACCGGCTGGCCATGCTGCGAGCCATGGTTACCTTTCTCTTTGAAAAGGGCAAGATAGAAACCACTGTAACCCGCGCCAAGGAAGTGCGTTCTATGGCCGAAAAAATGATTACCGTGGCCAAAAAAGGCGATTTGCATTCCAAGCGCCAGGTATTCTCTTTCATCACTAAAGAGGATGTGGCCAAGAAGCTGATTGACGAAACCGCACCCCGCTATGCCGAACGCAACGGTGGCTACACCCGCATTATTAAAATTGGCCCCCGTCGCGGCGATGCTGCGGAAATGGCTATTATCGAGCTGGTTTAATTACCGCTTGACGAATCTTAAAAGCCCCACAGGCAAACGCCTGTGGGGCTTTTTGCATATTTACGGTAGTACTTAAGGTGGCAAAGTATAAATCTTATATTTCTAATGTTGCACCATGCTATTTGCACGCAAATTTGCTACGCCATATACGCCCAACCGCAGCCAGGCCGGCAGCAGTTGGGGGTGCTCCAGCAAAAAGTCGGCTGTTTGCAGAGCGGGGGTAGGAAGCTGAAGGTTCAGCGAAGCGTCGGACGAAAGGCCCGAAAAGCCCACACTGCGGGCCGAGGTATCTACCTGTATAGCAGCCCAAATGCCCCCCAGCAGCGCAAGTGAAACGAGGAAAGAGGAAACACCAAGCCAAAGATTATTTCTCATACAAACTACCCTTGCTGGGAAGTGCAACGGCGAAAGCAGCGCACAGCAAGGCGGGTGCAGCCCCTGCAGAGCTGCGCCTATTCTTCCTGCATGCCCGCCAACAGCTTGCCAATAGAGCTGCCGGCAAGCTGTGCCGAATACACCACTTCTTCAAAATAATTGCCGCCTGCCCCAAATTCTATAAGCAGCAGGCCGGGGGAAAGGTTATAGTTATACTTACGGTAGTCGAACAAAATGGGGCGCATAAGGCCAGGGTGTTCGGCTTCAATTGTGTCGGTAAGGGCGGCAGCAAGCCGCAGGTTTTCGGGCCAGTTGGGAATATTAAGCTTGCCGTTGTCGCAACAGGCTATCACCATAATTTGCGCCGCTTTACGGCCGTCAATTTCTACAGTGGGAGCTACCACAAGGTTGCCGGGGCGCTCAATGGCATCTCGGTGCACATCAATGGCCACACGAATGCTGGGGTATTTTTCAAGTGCTTCCAGCACGCTTTCGGCGCTGCGCTCGTAGGCCCCGTTGTAGGAAGGGTAGTCGTGCTGGGTATCCAAATGGAGCACCGAAAGGCCGGCAGCCTCCAGCTGCTCTTTAAGCACGTTGCCAATGGCTACCATGTTTCTAGTATTATCCGTTGTTCTCCAGCTATTCCGGGTATCGTAAAAACTGCTGTCGTATTCTTCAAAGCTTTCGGTGGCATGGGTGTGGTAGATTAAAACGGTGGGCTCTTCACTTTTAGGCAAAGTTAATTTTAGTGGCTTTTGCAGCTCGTCTTGTATACGGGTAGGGGTTAGGCTGGTGAAGTTTTTTAGCCAACCATTGCCTACAGGAATAAAGGTGGGGTCGGTTCCCGCAAGCATGGTTTCGTCCAGCACCGTGCCACGGTATTGCTCTTCAATTTCGGGCTGTTCCCCCCTAGTAGGCGGCAGGGTAGATTGCGAGGCCTGGGGCGTATCTTCAGCGCTTTGCGAGGTTTGCGGCGGCGAAGAAATTTGCGAAGATGCGTCAGGTTGCTGTGCGGCAGGAAAGCGCTGGCGCAACAGTTCCAGCAAGCCTTCGGGCATGGCAACAGCGGCAGAAGCTACAGCTGCCTGCCGCAGGAGTGGCAGCAAAAAAGGGCCACAGCTAAACACCAGCGCGACCAACAGCAAAGCTGCCAGGCCACTCTTTGGCAGCCTGGCCGAAAATAGCCCGATGTTTGTCCGTCTTTTGCCCTCCACCGCCTGCTTCCTCCTTTACACTTCCTACCCTTTATAGTATTCAGTGTAGAGAAAGGATATGACTTTGCAGATGCAGGGAAGATAGGAGCAAAAAAGCTATGGCTGCAATACGACCTTTATACAGTTATCGTTCTTTTTCTCAAAAATATTATACCTATACCTACACAGGCCACCACTATATCTGCACCGCCGTGTGTCATTTCTTTCATTAAATCACCCGTATGGTCTTGGTGCTCTAGGTGGATAATTTCCGCACCAAACTGACGCACTTTTTCCAGCCTATAATTGACACAGTCTACAGCAATTACCCGTTTTGCGCCCAAATAGAGCGACCACTTTATTGCCAGTAGGCCTACAGGCCCACAGTCGAGAATAGCAACCCGGTCGCCCGGTTTTACCCCCGCATGGGATACACCTCAATAGGGTACAACCTAGTTTAGGGCAAAAAAAGCCCCGGTGTTCGCAGCACCGGGGGTTAGCTGATTAAATTCGGAGGAAAGATTCCTCAAAAAACCTTTCGAGGCGGGATGTGTGGAGAGTACATCCCAGTTGGCTATACTCTTATTATACTTATTTTTTTGGCAAATGCACCAACAGCACGGTTAAGAATTGGTTACAATGTGGGGGTGCTAAAGGCCGCCGCCACCCGATGACCGTAATAGAATTGTTACAGGTGTGACAATTGCCGTTGCAACCTAAGAATTTAACCCATTATTAACTATAATAG
>CAYYOY010000139.1:0-5372 GCA_964473265.1 uncultured Oscillospiraceae bacterium | reverse complement strand
CTTTTGTAAACAAGCGGCTGGAGCTGCTGGTAAAAGCACTGGAAAGCGAAATAGAAATCCTCCATCTGGAGAATACTATTCAAGAAAAGGTGCGCGACCAAATAGAAACCAACCAGCGCGAATACTACCTGCGCGAACAGCTACGGGTAATATCAAACGAGCTGGGCGAAGGCGAAAGCCCGCTGGAAGAGGTAGAGGAATACCAAGAGCGTATTTTCCACCTGCAAATGCCCGAGGAAAGCAAGCAGCAGCTTTACAAAGAAGCCGAACGCTTGTTTAAAATGCCGCCCAGCAGCCACGAGGCCGCTGTGGTGCGGGGGTATCTTGATACCGTGCTGGCGCTGCCCTGGGGCATTTATACCAAAGAAAAGCTCGACCTTACCCGTGCCGCCAAGCTGCTGGAGCGCGATCACTATGGCCTTGCCAAGGTGAAGGAGCGCATTTTGGAGCTTTTGGCCGTACGGGTGCTGGCACCCGATATTAAGGGGCAGATTATCTGCTTGGCGGGCCCGCCAGGCGTGGGCAAAACCTCGATAGCCCGCTCTATTGCCGCAGCCATGGGCCGCAACTATGTGCGCCTGAGCTTGGGCGGCGTGCGCGATGAATCGGATATTCGCGGCCACCGGCGCACCTATATTGGTTCTATGCCGGGGCGTATCTTAAACGCCCTTAAGCAGGCCGGCAGTTCTAACCCCTTAATGCTGTTGGACGAAGTGGATAAACTGGGGCACGATTTCCGGGGCGACCCCGCCTCTGCCCTGCTGGAAGTGCTGGACGGTGAGCAAAACAGCGCCTTTCGCGACCATTACCTGGAGGTACCCTACGACCTTTCTAAGGTGCTGTTTATTGCCACAGCAAACGACCTGGATATGGTGCCCGCCCCGCTGCGCGACCGCATGGAGATTATACACATTTCCAGCTACACCCGCGAAGAAAAATTTCACATTGCCAAGCGCCACCTGGTGGGCAAGCAGCTGGCAAAGCATGGGCTGAAGCCCACCCAGCTAAAGATAAACGATGCGGCGCTGTATGCTGTAATAGACCACTACACCCGCGAAGCCGGGGTGCGTTCACTGGAACGGCAGATAGCCGCCCTGGCCCGCAAGTGTGCGCAGGCAGTGGTAGAGGGCAAGGCCACCAAGCTTGCCATTACCCCCAAAAACTTGGAAAGCTACCTGGGCCCCCAAAAATACCGCGAAGATTTACTGGCCAAGAACGACCAGGTGGGCCTTGCCAACGGCCTGGCCTGGACCTCGGTAGGCGGCGAAATGCTGCAGGTGGAAGTAGCGGTAATGGAAGGCAACGGCAAGCAGACCTTTACCGGCTCGCTGGGCGATGTTATGAAGGAATCGGTATCTGCTGCCATTACCTTTATCCGCTCAAACCACAAGGAATACGGCATTGAAGCCGATTTCTATAAAGAAAAGGATATTCACATCCACTTCCCCGAGGGTGCGGTGCCCAAGGACGGCCCTTCGGCCGGCATTACCACCTGCACGGCGCTGGTTTCGGCGCTTGCCGGCTTGCCGGTGCGGCACGACGTTGCCATGACAGGTGAAATTACCCTGCGTGGCCGGGTGCTGGCCATAGGCGGCCTGAAAGAAAAAAGCATGGCGGCCTACAAGCACGGCATGAAAACGGTGATTATTCCCCAGGCAAACCTGCCCGATGTTGCCGAGCTGGAGCCTGCCGTGCGCGACAGCCTGAAGTTTGTGCCGGTAAGCGATATGCGCCAGGTGCTTGCTGCGGCACTGGCTCAACAGCCCCGCCCGGCAGCCCCCACGCCCCCCTACACCATAGAGCTGGATGAACCCCACCCCCGCAGCAAGGTGCGCATGCCCCAATAAATTTAGGCGTGCGGCCTACTGCAATTACGTACGCTTCTGTGTTAAGGAATGATAACATGAACTACCACCAGGTACGCTTTGAAGGGGCCTTTGGAACGGCCGGCCAGTTGCCGCCTTCCGATAAACCCGAGCTGGTGTTTGCCGGGCGCTCCAACGTGGGCAAAAGCTCGCTTATCAACAAGCTTTTCAACCAGAAAGGCCTGGCCAGGGTGAGCAGCACCCCCGGCAAAACCGCTACCATCAACTTCTTTACAGCCGGCACCCTGCGCTTTGCCGACCTGCCGGGCTACGGCTACGCCAAGGTTTCGCAGGGTGAGAAACGCCGCTGGGCCGGGCTGATAGAGGGCTATTTCCACACCGAGCGCAACATTGCGCTGGTGTTTTCCCTCATTGATATGCGCCACCCCCCCAGCCGGGACGACCTGCAAATGCTCGACTTCCTGGTGGATAGCGAGCTACCCTTTGTGGTGGTGCTTACCAAGGCAGATAAACTAACCCCCACGGCCTTTCGCCAGCGTCTTGCGCAGCTGGCCGAAGAAATACCCTATGGCGACCAGCTTACCCTGCTGCCCTTTTCGGCTAAAACCGGCCAGGGGGTAGACGAGTTGAAGAGTATTATTGACGAATTAGACCAAGCAAGGAGCGAATAAGCATGTTTGTAGCAGATTGCCTGGGCCTTAACGAGGCCGGCCACCTAACCATTGGCACAAGAGATACCGTAGAGCTGGCGCAAACCTTTGGAACCCCCTTGTATGTAATGGATGCGGGGCAAATTCGCCAGAGCTGCCGCAGCTATAAGCAATCGATAGAGCAATTTTATGCCGGAAACGGCCTGGTGGCCTATGCCAGCAAGGCGCTGTGCTGCAAGGCGCTCTGCCGCATGGTAATGGAAGAAGGCCTGGGGCTGGACGTGGTTTCGGCCGGCGAGCTGTTTACGGCTATGTCGGTAAACTTTCCTGCCGAGAAAATTTTCTTCCACGGCAACAACAAAACCCCGCAAGAGCTGGTGTATGCTTTGGAATGCAACGTGGGCCACATTGTGGTGGATAACGTTGACGAGCTTGCGCTGCTGGCACAGCTGGCCAAGGCTGCCGGCAAGGTAGCCAACATTTTGCTGCGCATTAAGCCGGGTATAGATGCCCACACGCACGATTTTATACGCACCGGGCAAATTGACAGCAAGTTTGGCCTGGCTCTGGAAACCGGCGAGGCGTTGGAAGCCGTAAAGCAGGCACTGGCCCAGCCTTCGCTGAAGCTGGTGGGCATACACTGCCACATTGGTTCACAAATATTTGATATTGCCCCCTTTGCGCTGGCTGCCGAAGTGATGGTGGGCTTTATGGCCGAGGTAAAGGCCCAAACCGGCCACCTGCTTAGGCTGCTCAATTTGGGCGGCGGCTTTGGCATTCCCTATATTCCCTCGCACGACCCTGTGGAATATAAACAATACATGCAAGAGGTTTCGTCGGTAATAACCACCAGCTGCCAAAAGCTGGGGCTGGCCATGCCGTTTGTGGTAATTGAGCCGGGGCGTTCTATTGTGGGCTCGGCGGGCATTACGCTTTACCATGTGGGCGGCGTAAAAGATATTCCCGGCGTGCGGCGCTATGTTTCGGTGGATGGCGGCATGACCGACAACCCCCGCTATGCACTGTATCAATCGGCCTACGAATTTCTGGTAGCCAACCGCGCCGGCAGCCCCAAGGGGCAAATTGTAACCATTGCCGGCAAATGCTGCGAAAGCGGCGACCTGCTGGGTAAGGATATTCAGCTGCAAGATTGCCACGCCGGCGATATTCTGGCCGTGCTGGCCACCGGGGCCTATAATTATTCTATGTCTTCCAACTACAATCGCAACCCTCGTCCCGCCATGGTGCTGGTAGAGGATGGCGACGCCCGGGTAATTGTAAAGGCCGAAACGCTGGAAGACCTTGTGCGCAATGATGTATAAGTGTTAGCAGCCTAAAACCTACAACACAGGGGGAGCAACATGCTGGAAATTTTAAAGGCGCTTTTACTCGGCCTGGTGCAGGGCATTACCGAATGGTTGCCGGTGAGCAGCACCGGCCACATGATACTGCTGGATGAATTTATTAAGCTAAACTTTTCGCCCCAGTTTGTAAGCACCTTTTTGGTTGTGGTGCAGCTGGGCTCTATTATGGCAGTGGTGGTGCTCTTTTGGCGCAAGCTTAACCCCTTTTCGCCTGCCCTGCCCGCAGAAAAGCGCCGTGAAATTTATGTGCTGTGGGGCAAGGTGCTCGTGGCCTCGCTGCCGGCGGCGGTAATTGGCTTGCTGTTTGACGACGCCATTGACGCCCTCTTTTACAACCCCCTTACCGTTGCCATTACGTTGGTGGTGTATGGTATCTTGTTCATCCTGCTGGAACGCAGGCCCCGCAAGCCTAGCATTACAGGCACTGCCGGCCTAACCTACACCACTGCGCTGCTCATTGGTGCTTTTCAGGTGCTGGCGCTTATTCCCGGCACCTCGCGTTCGGGGGCTACCATTTTGGGGGCCATGCTGCTGGGTGCTTCGCGCATAGCGGCTTCTGAATTTTCCTTTTACATGGCCATTCCGGTTATGCTGGGGGCCAGCGGCCTTAAGCTGCTTAAGGCCGGTTTTGCCTTTGCCCCGCTGGAATGGGCGGTGCTGCTGGTAGGTTCGCTGGTGGCCTTTGTGGTTTCGGTGTGGGCTATCCGCTTCTTGCTGGGGTATATTCGCCGCAACAATTTTAAGCCCTTTGGCTACTACCGCATTGCCTTGGGTCTGCTGGTGCTGCTGTATTTTTATGTGGTTCGTTAGTAGGCGGGGCTACCCTGCCTGCTAGTCAAAATAAGAGACATTAAAGAGAGGGGACCAAAACTATGGCAAACCCACAAGCAACCTTTGCGACGCAAACCACTGGCGAATCCTACTTCGATGGTGGCCTGTTCCAGCTTATTGGCTGGCAGCTACTGGGCGCACTTGTAACCGTTTTTACACTCGGCATTTGCTACCCCTGGGCGCTGTGCATGGTGTACGGCTGGAAAATTCGCCACACAGTAATAGATGGCCGCCGCCTCACCTTTACCGGCAAGCCTATCGGTTTATTTGGCAACTGGATTAAATGGCTGTTGTTGTGTGTCATCACCGTTGGCATATACGGCTTTTGGCTGGGTATTGCGCTGGAAAAATGGAAGACAAAACATACACATTTTGTGGCATAGAAAAAGCCTTGCGGTCACCCGTAGGGATAAACAAAACCACGCGTCAAGCGTGGTTTTGTTCGTTTGTCAATGAAACAAAGCGGGTAGCCCAACTTACTTGGCTACCCGCTATTAGTTTTTTGTAGATTTGACAAGCTAAAACCTGGGTTACTCAATTGCAAATAATGTTGTAACTTTAGTTGAAAAAGAAGAAATTGCAAAGGCTGTATTTTTAATGGTGGCATTGAATGCGTTTTTTGCTGAAAATTCAGTAGTAATGAATAGGTCGCCAATTTCAACCCTTGCACTATAGTTAGCGTCTTTTAAGATCTTATTGAC
>CAYYOY010000138.1:1927-5393 GCA_964473265.1 uncultured Oscillospiraceae bacterium | reverse complement strand
ACAGCATTTTGCTTCCAAATGCTTACAGAACATCACTAGAAATCATAAATTCAATCCATCTATGCGCCTACATGTTGAAGATTGAATGTGAATGTGCTATAATATCTCCAAGATCTTGTGATGCAACCCCTATTTGTTTCTTTAGGAGCTACGAAGTTATGAAGGCAGTACGCCAAAAAAAGTTGATTAAGCTGTTGAACACGGCTGAGATGATGACCATACGAGAACTTGCGGAGCGGCTTTCGGTTTCAAAAATGACCATACGGCGCGATTTGGAGGAAATGGAACAGCAACGTGTTATTAGGCGGCTGCACGGCGGGGCTGTGCTGCTCAGCCAGCCCGATGCCCCGGACCCCTACGATGCTTTGCTGAGCGTGCAGCGTGAAGCAAAACAGCGTATTGGCAAAGCTGCCGCTGCCATGGTGCAAAGAGGCAGTATCGTTTGCTTTGATGCCGGCACAACGCCCCTTGCGGCAGCCCAAAACATTGTCTCTAGCCAAAAATTTACCGCTATTACGCTGGGGCTTGTTACCGCGCAAACACTATGCCGCAACGAACAGGTGGATGTTGTACATATTGGCGGAGAAATTCACCACCCTACCTATTCTTCCTGTGGTTCTATGGCCTGCGAATTGCTTACGAAGCTTCAGGCCGACATGGCCTTTATTTCTGCCAAAGCAGTTGATGTATCGGCCGGCACCTATGAGCGCCTTGGCCCACTTTCAGAACCGCGAAAGGCCCTTGTTTCCATTGCCAAGAAGATTGTGCTGCTGGCAGACCACACTAAGTTCGAGGCCCGCTCGTTGTGTCTTTCCATCCCCATTTCCGAAATTCACTGTGTTGTTACCGACACCGACACAAACCCCCAGCATATTGAACAACTGCGAAGTATGGGAAAGCAAGTGCTTGTGGTATAAGTCTGCCTACAAAAACGGTACTGTACATTCGTACAGTTGCCGTTGTTTTGTTTCTGGGCTTAAGCCGCCGGCGCTCTGCCGGCGGCTTAATCTTTTAAATAGGTTACGAGCGCCCAAACAGACGCAGGAGCTTCTCGCGGAAGCTAAGGGGTTTCTGCTCTTCTACCGGGGGTTTTTCGGTTTTTGGTACAGTAATTGGGGCGGTGCGCATAACAAACTGTAGCATACGCACGTTGGTATTTTGGGGCGAAACAAACGAAAGCCCCTCGGCTACATTGCCCCCCAGCATGCTATCAATTTTGTCGGTAATTTGGCTATCCATATCGCCGGTTTTATTTTGCAGCTCATGGGTGCCATCCTGCAGGGTGCCGGTGGCATCGTAAAGGGTATCAATAGCATCCAGCAGGGTGGCGGTGCCGTTATCTAGCTTGCGGGTGCTGTTGGCCAGTTTTTCGCTGCCGGTTACCAGGTCGGCAGCGCCTTCCACCAAATATTTATATTGCGCGGTCATCTCTGCTACCGCCTGGGTGTAGGCATTGATACCGGTATCCAGCGCTTCATATTGCTGCAACAGCCCGGCATTGCTGCCCGAAGAAAGCAGCGAAAGGTTGGCCCCCATGGCACCCAGGCCGGCGGCAAGCTGGCCAATGGCGGTGTCGAGCAGGGTGTACTGGCTTTCCAACTGGCCGGCTCCGGCGGCTATTTCACCCACCTTGGCCGAAACTCCCACCAAATACCCCTGTGTGGCAAGCAGCGCGCCCTGGTTATCCTTCAGCAGCTCCACCAGCTCTTCCAGTTTGTCAATTTGGGCCTGCAGGGCGGGTTTATCGGCATCGCTGGCGGTGGCAAGCTGTGCCTGTAGTGCCGCTATCTCGCCGCTATACTGTGCGATCGCCAGCATGTTTCGCTGCTGCAGGTCGTCAATATCCAGCCCTTTGTCGGCCATGAAGGCCGCGTATGCTTCGGGGCTAGTGCCTTGTTCCAGCTGGCCCAGGGCAGAAACAAGCCCGCTGATGCCGGCCTGCATATCGGCCGAGCCTTCCACCAGCTTTGCAATCTGCCCGCTTAAAGTTTGCAGGCTGCCCAGCATGCCCGACATTTCCTGCAGCGCCTTCTTAACCTGTGCCGAACCCTGCACCAACTGGGGAGATTTACTCTGCAGCTCCTTTAAGCCGTCCTGCACCTGCACAATGCCGGTGTAGAGCGAACGCACGCCACGGTCCAGCTTGCGGGCGCCCGAACGCAGCGCATCGGTGCCTTCCTTCAGCTCATCGCCGCCGTCCTGCAGCTCGCCGGCCCCGTCACGTAGTTGTAGCGCACCGTCGTCCAGCTTGCGTAGAGCGTCTACCAGCTCGCTTACCTTATTGGTCAGCTCGTCGGTATCCATATCAAAATCAAGCGCCAGCTGCAGGCCGTTTAGGGTAATGGCATCCATAGCAAAATTCTGCACGTTTGCCGTTATTTCAATTTCCTTGCCTTTGCCCGGCAAAATGGTGTAAGTAAGCTGCTTTTTACTGCCCACATTGGCAAGTGTGGCACCCTCGGCCACAATGTTCTGGAAGAGGGTGGTATCCAGCGAAAGGCTGGCCTGTAGGGCATAGTTCTTAAAAAAATGGCTATCGACTAAAGGGTTTTCGCGAATGGAAATAGCAATGCGCAGACTGCCGCTTTGGCCGGCAACTTGTTGGGCGGTATATTCCTGGCCGTCTAAAAAGTAGCGTACACTAATGTCCCAGGGCAGGGTCCTGCCTTCCAGCTTGCCTTCGTAAGAAATACGACGGGCGTTTGTGGCTATGGTAATGGCTTCGCCCTGTTGTTGTAGCGGGTCGTTCGTGGTCATATTACGCAGTGCGGTGTAGGCGCCGTAATCGGTGGCAAGGCCGTTTTGCACCTCTAGCACATTTACAACATATAGGCTTTCCAAGCTGCCGTTCTGCCCCAAAATGGCGTATACCACCTCTTCTTTTGGGCTGCCGGCAGAGGGCAGGCTCTCGGCAGATACCGGCAGTGCCGCTTGCAGCAGCAGGGCGGTAAGCAGCACAAGAGAAACTAATTTTTTCATGGGTTTGCTTCCTTTCTAAACAAAGCGCCAGATTTCGTAGTTTTGGCTATCAAGCTGTCGAGGTAATATAGCAGCGCGGGCAGCACCAGCAGCACCAACGCCACCGAAAGTATAGCACCACGGCCAATGAATACCCCAAGCTGAGAAAGCACACCGTTGGAAGAAACCGCCCCCAGTATCACCCCGCCCAGCGCCAAAATAGAAGCCGAGGTTAAAATAGAAAGGGTAGAGGCCGACATCGTTTCCAGCAGAGCGGGTAGCTTGGGCCGCAGCCGGCGTTCTTCCAGATAACGGGTGGTAAGCAGAATGGCGTAATCCACCGTTGCCCCAAGCTGTATAGAGCTTATAATAAGATAGGCAATGTAGAAAATAGGCATATCGCTAAAATAGGGGAAGGAAAGATTAATCCAAATGGCAGCCTCTATGACCAGTACTAAAATGAATGGTAAAGAAATAGAACGCAGCGTAAGTGCCAGCACCAGGAAAA
>CAYYOY010000138.1:0-1917 GCA_964473265.1 uncultured Oscillospiraceae bacterium | reverse complement strand
ACCAGCACCATATCGGCCGTTACCACGCTTTTAAGGTCGTAGGTGTTGGCGCTGTCGCCCGCCACATAAAAGCTCTCGCCGTAATATTCGGCGGCTACGGCGGCAACCTGGTCCACCACTGCAAAGGCATGCTCACCCTCGTATTCGGTTTCCACTGTCATTATCATGCGGCTATAATGCTCGGAAAGCAGCTTGGAGCGCATGGCGGGGTCAATATATTCGGGGGGGATATCCACCCCAACGCGGTCTACATACGATATAATGCTTTTAATTTCGGGCATCTCCTGCAGCCGGGCCGAAAGCTCGGCCTCTGCAGGGAAGTTGCCCCTGGGCAGTAGTAACACCATTTGGTTGGCAAGCCCAAAGGTATCTTCCACCAGCAGCCGTTCCTCATACACAGGCGTGCCCTCGCCGAACATATTGGCCGAGCCGTAAAAAAAGCCATTGGCCTGCTGTGCCAAAAATGAGGGCAGCAGCACCAGTATGAACAGGGCGGTTGCCGGCAGGCGCAGCTTTGTGGCAAAACGGGCCAAGCCCCCAAAGCCGGGCACGAGCGGCCTGTGCTGGGTTTTGTCTATCAGCTTGTAGCAAAATAGCGTAATCACCGGCAACAGCACCAGTACCGAAAGCATGCTGAGAATAATAGCCTTGGCCATTACCCAGCCCATATCTGGCCCTATGCGGAAGCGCATGAGAATTAACGCCGCAAAGCCTATTACCGTGGTAACCCCACTGGCCGTAATGGTGGTAAAAGAGCTCTTTAGGGCTTGCACCATGGCCTGCTGTACCGGCTGGCCTTCTTTGCGATAATCGGCAAAACGGTGCAGCAAAAAGATCGAATAATCCATAGAAACGGCCAGCTGTAAAATGCCGCCCGCCGCGTTGGTAACGAACGAAATTTCGCCAAACATAATGTTTGTGCCGCGGTTAAGCACCACCGCAACCCCAATGGCGGCCATAAACAGCACGGGTTCAAACCACGAGCTGGTGGTAAGCAGCAAAATAATAAAGCACAGCGGAATCAAAAGCGAAACAATACGGTTTACTTCTTTGCCGCTGCTTTCGGTTGCGGCAGCGGTGTTCACCGCACTGCCTGCCATTGCCACCGGAAAACCCTGCGCACTAATTTCCTCGCGAATGGTTTGCAGCGCTTCCATTTGTTTATCGGCATCTATCGTTACCAAGAACAGGACATTGCCGTCTTTGTAAAAACTTTCTAGGGTATCGGTATTCAGTGTTTCTAGGGGTGCGTTTATGTTTAGCGCGTTGTCTAGCCAGTTGATATCGGCTACGCCGTCTATTGCTGCAATGTCCTCTTTAATAGCCAGTGCGTCGGGAATGCTTACCCCCGAAACCATAATTCGAGCATTGGGTGCACCGCCCGAAAATTCCTCGTGCATTACATCCAGCGCTTGGGTAGACGAGGAATCGTTGGGCAGATAATCGAAAATATTATAGTTTACCTGCACCAGTTGCGATAAAGCCGCACAAACCAAAGAGGCAGCCACGAATGCAAACAAAACCGCCCGCCTATATTTGGTAATGCCTTCAAACAGCTTGTGCATTTTATCGCCTCCTTTTATGAAATTATTGACAATAGTTGATTAATTGGCTATAATCTATTATACAAACCAAAGTTGTTCAATGCAATAATCAATTAGAAGCATTGTTGTGCGTTACTAAACAAACAACCCCAGAAGTGTTGAGTAGGAGGCCGATATGTCGGGAAATACGCAGGACCGCCGTGTGCGCAAAACAAAAAAAATGCTGCGCCAGGGTCTGGCACAGCTGCTGCAGGAAAAACCAGCCAAGGATATTACTGTGCGCGAAATTTCCGAGCTGGTGGATATTAACCGTGGAACTTTTTATTTACACTATAAAGACATCTACGATATGGTAGAACAAATTGAAGTTGAA
>CAYYOY010000137.1:0-5440 GCA_964473265.1 uncultured Oscillospiraceae bacterium | reverse complement strand
GCAGGTGCACAAAAGCGATTCCGGCGAATGGAGCATGGCCTACCCCTGGCAAGCGCCGGCCCGGCATATTGAGCTCAACGAGCTGGTGGTAGCCATGCGAGGCTGGGCCGCCGGTGGCTTTCCACCCGAAGGCTTTACCGAGTATGAGGCCCTTGGCCTGGCAGAGCCCGAGCATGTGCTGGAGGTAACCGACACAGCCGGCAAAACCCAGCGGCTGGAATTTGGCAACCAGCAGGACGGCATGCTGTATGTACGCACCGGTGCGCTGCAGGACATTGCCCAGATTTTTGCAGTGGATGTTGATTTTACCCTTTTAACCCCTGAACGGCTACTATTCGTTGCCCCGCTGCGCACCACCATAGATACTCTTTCGGCTATCTCGATACAAGGCATGGGCACCGATGTTACCTTCAGCCTAAGCGGGCAAGGGCAGCAGCTCACCATTGCCGCCGGCACCAAGCCCGTGGCCTACGAAGCCTTTACCACCCTGCTGGTGGGCTATATGGCGCTTGCCGCCGAAGGGCGGGACACTGCCCCACCCCCCGAAGGGCCTGTCCTGCTCACGCTAACCACCACCCAAAAGGACGGTTCAACCACCCGCATGACACTTACCCGGCGCGACGAGCAGACCCTGTACATGCACTTTGGCGGGCAGCAGGGGTATTACCTTTCGCAGCAAAAGGCTGAACAGCTGCTCTACCGTGTAAGCCAAGCGCTGGCGCAATAAACAATAATTGGCCACCCGCGTGCGCGGGGGCAAATTATAAAAACCCTATATTTTAAGGAGGCAAGTTATGAAGAGAACATCCAAACTGGTTGCGCTTGTCATGGCGCTGCTGCTCACAGCTTCGCTCTTTGCGGCATGTGGCGGCAGCACACCGGCACCCGCACCCGAAGCCGACGGCGGTTCTTCCAATGTAGACGCTCCGGCTCCCGCCAAAGAGTACTACATTGGTAAGCTGCCCATTACCCTGAGCCATGCGGTACACGGCAACGATGCCAAGTGGGCCGAAAAGTATGCCCAAGAGAAGTACGGCGCCAAGTATGAAGTTATCGACCCCAACGGTGACCTGCAGAAGGAAATTAAGGGCGTAGAAGACTTTATTGCCAAGGGCGTAGACGGCATTATTCTGCACCCCGTGCAAGAATCGGGCGTAAACGAAGCCATTAAAGAAGCCCGCGATGCAGGCGTGTATGTGATCTGCTACTTCATGGATGCGACCGAAGCCCAGGTTCCCTACCTGCGTGTGGACGAAGCCGGTGTTGCCAAGCAGATGGGCACCGACATGGCTAAGCAGTGGAAAGAGCTCTACCCCGACAAGCCCATTCAGGCTGGTATTATCGACTTCCTCTCGGTAAACTACTGTATCGATAACCGTTCCGGCCCCTGGCTGGAAGGCATTAAGAGCGTAGACCCCGAGCTGAAGGGCACCGTAACCAGCATTAAGAACACCGCCGGCGATGTAGTAGAAGGCGCTACCTTCTGGCTGGCCGCCGAAGGCGACCTCACCAAGAGCCAGGCCATTGGCCAAGACGTGCTGCAGAAGTACCCCGGCGTAAACCTTATCTACGGCACCAACACCCCCAACGCACTGGGCGCTCTTTCGGCCTATGAGGCTGCCGGCCGCGGCAAGGCTCAAGACGGCGTACCGCTTACCGAAATTTTCGCCGGCACCGACGGCGACGCCCCCGAGCTTATTAAGCTCTGCGACCCCAACTCTTCCCTTAAGTACACCCTGGGCATGCAGCCCCAGACCTTTGCTTACGCCCAAGTAGACCTGATGATGGACGTAATCAACGGTAAGGTAGCAGCCGACGGCCACACCGAGGTTGCCGCTTCCGACGTGTACTTCAATTTCTACAAGGACACCCTGCAAACCATACAGGATTGGTTCAACACCCAGTACCTGCCCGAAAAGCCTATCGACATTACTGCCGAGCTGGCTAAGAAGTAATCTGGCAACATGCGCGTGCGGAGAGGGGGCAGCCCCCTCTCCGCACACCCAACACATAAGGGGGGGAACATCAATGAGCAGCTATGTATTGGAAATTAAAAATATTTCCAAGCATTTCGCCGGGGTTAAGGCGCTTGACGACGTAAGCTTCAACATAGTAAAGGGTTCCTGCCATTGCCTCGTGGGCGAAAACGGCGCGGGAAAATCTACCCTCATTAAAATTCTTACCGGGGCGCACAAACGCACTTCCGGCACGGTACTCTACAACGGCAGTGCATACAACCCCACCTCTACCAAGGACGCCATGCGTTCGGGCATTGGCTGCCTTTTCCAAGAGCTAAACGTGGTAGAAAAACTGCGGGTGGAGGAAAACATTTGCTTAGGATTGGAAAACACAAGCTTTGGCGTTATCCGCAAATCCCAGAGCAATGCCAAGGTCTTTGACATACTGCGTACCATCGATAGCAGCATAGACCCAAAAAGCTTAATAGAAGATTTAAGCGTGGCCAAACGCCAGGTGGTGGAAATGGCCAAGGCGCTTGCCATGGATAGCGATGTTATTATTATGGACGAACCTACCGCCGCCCTTTCGGAAGAAGAGGTGCGCAGGCTTTTCACCATTATTTCAGACCTAAAAAAAGCCGGCATCACGGTTATATATATATCGCACCGGCTGGATGAAATTTTTGAAATAGGCGATTATGTAACCGTGCTGCGCGACGGCAAGCTGGTAGATTCCAAGCCAATGAGCGAGGTGGAAAACCGCCAGGAGCTTATCCGTATGATGATTGGCAAGGTAATTGTGGAAGATTACGTTCCCGGCAACGTAGACCGCTCTGTAAAGGTGGTAGAAGCCCGGGGCCTTACCAACAAAAAGCTGCGGGACGTTTCGTTCGAGCTGTATAAGGGCGAAATTCTTGGTTTCTATGGGCTCATAGGCGCGGGCAAAACCGAAATTGCCCGGGCACTCTACGGTGTAGATGCGGTGGAGGGCGAAATTGTGCTAAACGGTACGCCCGAACGCATTTCGGGTGCGGGTGTAGCCATTCAAAAGGGCATTGCTCTCATCCCTGAAGAGCGGCGCACCCAGGGCCTTTGCACCTCGCTTTCCATTGCTGCCAACATACCCATGATGAACTACAGCACGGTAACGGCAGGCGGGCAGATAAGCGGTGCCAAGCAGACGGCACTGGCCAAGGAATACATTGAACAGGTTTCTATTGCCTGCCGGGACGAGCAGCAATCGGTGGCTTATTTGAGCGGTGGCAACCAGCAAAAGGTTGTGTTTGCCAAGTGCCTTAATTCCTTCCCCGGCATTTTGCTGCTGGACGAACCCACCCGCGGCGTAGATGTGGGCGCAAAGCAAGAAATTTACGCCATTATCCGCCAGCTGGCGCGAGAAGGACATTCTGTTATTGTGTTTTCCAGCGAGCTGCCCGAAATTTTGGGCCTGTGCGACCGCATTGGCCTGCTATATGAGGGCGAACTGAAAAGCATGATAGACAACGGCGGCGAAATAGATTCCCGCGAGATTATGCACATTGTAACAGGAGGGAACTAGCTATGAGCACAGCAACGGCTCCTAAAAACAAAACAACCTCCTCCTTCAAGCTTACCGCCGACGGCCTGCAGAACCTGGCCATTCTGGCAATTTTTATAGTTATCTGCACGGTAGCGGTGGTAATAGAGCCTAAGTTTTTAAGCCTGCAGAACTTTTCAAACATTCTTATGCAGGTTTCCAGCGTGGTTATGGTAGCTTCGGCGGTAACCATGGTGGTGGTTTCGGGCAACCTCGATCTTTCTGTAGGCGGCATTGGCGCAATGGCCGGTGTGCTCTTTGGCTTGTTTGCCCGGGCCGGCATTCCGGTAATGGGTGCGGTGGCGCTGGCGCTGCTATGCGGCGCACTGGTTGGCTGCCTCAATGGGTTGATTATTTCGGCCCTTAACCTGCCTTCGTTTATTGTAACATTGGCCTTTATGTACATAGCCCGCGGCATTGCCAACATTGGTGCCGAGGGTGCGGTAATTACCGCCGGCCTGCCCGGCAATTTTGGCAACTTGGGGCAGAAGTTCCTGGGCCCGCTGCCGTTGCCCATTGTGTACACACTGGTTATTTTCGCTTGTTTTATTTTCTTTCAAAATAAAACGGTGCTGGCCCGACAGGCCTATGCCATAGGCGCAAACATTAAGGCCGCCAAGCTTTCGGGTATTAATACCGTTCGGGCGCTTACAGTAATCTTCACGCTTTCGGGCCTTGTGGCGGCCTTTGCCGGTGTGGTGGTTACTGCCCGCTTTGCCCAGGCCGATTGTAAAATTCTGCCCGGCTTTGAAACCGACTGCCTAATTGCCGCTGTATTGGGCGGCACCGATATTAACGGCGGCCGGGGCACGGTGTTTGGCATGATTATTGGTGCGCTTATTGTGGGCGTGCTTTCTAACGTAATGAACATGCTGGGCATGGCAAGCTACAGCCAAAATGTTATTAAGGGTATTGTGCTGGTGCTGGCCATTGTGCTCAACAACACCATTCGCAGCAAGGTGAAAATATAACGCCTTTACCGCAGACAAATTGTATTAAGGGCGTCCGTGCGGCTTGCCCGCTGCCGCATTCCAAGCGGCAAATGAAACAACCTCATTGCGGATAAGTATAAGGGAGGTGTCCACATGAACATGCTGAAACTCAACCGCAGAAGCAGGCAAAACCTTGTGCTGCTGGCTGTACTGGTTTTGCTGCTGATATTTTTTACGGCGAACAACCCCCGTTTTTTTGCCAACCGCAACTTTATTAACATTGTGCGGCAAATTCTGCCCAATGTTATGATGGGCTGCGCCATGACCTTTGTAATTAACAGCGGCGCTATCGACCTTTCGGTGGGCGGTGTAATGGGCTTTACCGCCGTACTGTTTGGCTACCTGTGCGGCTGGGGTGTAAACCCCTGGCTGGCCGTGCTTTGCGTAGTGTTCTTCGGTGCAGCGGTGGGGTGCCTAAACACCTTTATCATTCACGGGCTGAAGCTGCCGCCCATTATGGCTACTATGGCCACTTGGATCGGTATATCCGGCATGGCCTATACCATATGTTCGGCCATTCCCGTGAAGAACGAGCCCATGAAAGAAGTGGCGGCCCTCAACAGCACTATGTTTTTCAACAAAACAGTGCCCCTGGCGTTTTTTATTATTCTGGCGGTGGTGGCGGTTTATCTCTTTATAGAGAAAAAGACCATCATCGGCAAATATGCCATTGCCATTGGCGGCAATGAGAACGCAGCTGTTTTTTCGGGCATAAATGTTTCTAAAATGCGGCTGGCGTTTTACATCCTTAGTGGCTGCATGGCAGCGCTGGCCGGCATTTGGCAGGTTTCGCGCATTGGCTCGGGCGACCCAAACATTGGCATGGGTCTGGAATTTATGGTAATTGCAGGCTGTATTTTGGGCGGCGTAAGCATTAAGGGTGGCGACGGCACCATTACCGGTATGCTGA
This sequence comes from uncultured Oscillospiraceae bacterium, assembly GCA_964473265.1. Taxonomy (GTDB): domain Bacteria; phylum Bacillota; class Clostridia; order Oscillospirales; family Ruminococcaceae; genus Heteroruminococcus. The sequence goes on along the minus strand of CAYYOY010000137.1, from coordinate 4 downwards.
TAGG
>CAYYOY010000136.1:0-5454 GCA_964473265.1 uncultured Oscillospiraceae bacterium | reverse complement strand
TTAGTTTCTTTTGCCTTCTGTAAGACAGTGTTTTTTATTGCTTGAAAGGGAGTGGCACGATGAAAAAGTACATTGTAGCGTTAGACCAGGGTACCACCAGCTCCAGAGCCATTATCTTCGATAAGGAGCAGAATATTATTGAAATTGCCCAGAAGGAATTTCTGCAAATTTACCCGAAATCGGGCTGGGTAGAGCACGACCCTATGGAAATTTACGCTTCGCAGTATGGTGTGCTTATGGAAGCGGTTATGCGCAGCGGCATAGCGGTGGGCGAAATTGCCGCCATAGGCATTACCAACCAGCGCGAAACAACCATTGTGTGGAACAAGCACACCGGCCGCCCGGTGTACAACGCCATTGTGTGGCAGTGCCGCAGAACAGCCGAGCTTTGCGAACAGCTTAAAGAGCAGGGCCTTGCCGATTATATACGCGAAACCACCGGGCTGGTAATAGACGCCTATTTTTCGGGCACAAAAATAAAGTGGATTTTAGATAACGTGCCCGGCGCAAGGGAACAGGCCGAAAAGGGCGATCTGCTCTTTGGCACGGTAGACACCTGGATCCTCTGGAAGCTTACCAAAGGCGAAGTATTTGTTACCGACCCTACCAATGCCTCGCGCACCATGCTTTACAACATTAAAGAGCTGTGTTGGGATGAAAAAATTCTCGCCGCGCTGGGCATTCCCAAATGCATGCTGCCCGAGGTGCGCAGCTCCAGCGAGATATACGGCTATACCGATATTCAGGGCTGCAATGTGCCCATTGCCGGCATTGCAGGCGACCAACAGGCCGCCCTCTTTGGCCAAACCTGCTTTGAAGCGGGCGAAGCCAAAAACACCTACGGCACAGGCTGCTTCTTGCTTATGAACACCGGCAAAAACCTATGCACCAGCAAAAACGGCATGCTTACCACCATTGCTATTGGGCTGGGCGGCGGGGTAACCTATGCTATAGAGGGCAGCGTTTTCACGGGCGGCGCGGTCATCCAATGGCTGCGGGATGAAATGCGCCTCATTGCCGAAGCACGCGACGCCGAATATTATGCCTCTAAAGTGAAGAATACCGGCGGGGTGTATGTGGTGCCGGCCTTCACCGGGCTGGGTGCACCGCACTGGAACATGTATGCCCGGGGCAGCATTTTTGGTGTTACACGCGGCACCAAGCGGGCACATATTATACGTGCGGCGCAAGAAGCCATTGCCTACCAATCGAAGGACCTTCTGGACGCTATTATTTCTGATACCGGCATCGACATTCAAGAGCTGCGGGCAGACGGCGGGGCCAGTGTAGATAAATTCCTTATGCAGTTCCAAGCCGATATTATTGGCAAGCCGGTGCGCCGCCCCATGATACGCGAAACCACCGCGCTGGGCGTGGCATACTTGGCCGGGCTGGCTGTGGGGGTTTGGAGCAGCCTGGAGGAAATAAAAAGCAACTGGACGCTGGATAAGGTATACGAGCCGGATATGGAGCCCCGGCAGCGCGAAGTGCTTTTATCCGGCTGGAAGCGTGCCGTGGAAGCGGCAAAATACTGGGCCGGCAACTGCTAGCTTAATTTTGCTTAGGGAGTAGTTTTATGTTTGATGTTGCCATCATCGGGGCTGGGGTTTGCGGCTGCGCCATAGCCTACGAGCTTTCAAAATACAACCTTAACATTGCCCTTATAGAAAAAGAAAACGACGTGGCCTGCGGCACCACCCGCGCCAACAGCGCCATTATCCACGCGGGGTACGACCCCCAAACAGGCACCCTGATGCAAAAGCTAAATGTGCGGGGCAGCAAGCGCACCGGCGCGCTTTGTAAGCAGCTTTCGGTGCAGTACCGGCAAATTGGCTCTATGGTGCTGGCTTTTGACGAAACCCAAATGCAAACGCTGCGGCAACTGTGCGCACGCGGCAAGGCCAACGGGGTAGAAGGCGTTACGATACTCACCAAAGAGCAGGCAGTTGCAAAAGAGCCAAACCTTTCTAACGATATTGTGGGCGCGCTGCATGCCCCCACCTGCGCCATTATCAGCCCTTGGGAATTTGCCCTTGCCCTGGGCGAAGTAGCCGTAAAAAACGGTGCAAAGCTGTTCTTAAACAGCCCGGTGGCAGCCATTGCACAGCAAAATGGCGGTTTTGCTATACAAGCGGGGGAACATGCCCTACAAGCACGTTTTATAGTAAACGCCGCCGGGCTTTTTGCCGACGGCATTCACACCATGGCCGGGGGAGAAGGCTTTGGTGTTTACCCGGTGAAGGGGCAGTACTACCTACTGGATAAAAACCAAGGCAGCCTGGTAGATACCGTTATATTCCAGTGCCCCACCAAAGAGGGCAAGGGTGTGCTGGTGGCCCCCACCGTGCACGGCAACCTAATTGTGGGGCCCGATTCTGCCGAAATTGGCGATAAAGCAGACTTTTCCACCAGCTACGAAGGGCTAGAGCTTGTGCGGAGCACCGCGCTAAAATCGGTGCCGGGCATCAACTTCCGCGAGAGCATACGCAATTTTGCCGGCCTGCGGGCCTACAGCACAAGCCACGATTTTATTATAGAGCCCTCGGCACAGGTGAAGAATTTTATTAACGTTGCGGGCATAAAATCTCCCGGGCTTTCTTCGGCAGCCGCCATTGGCGAATATGTAGCCGAGCTTTTGGCCGGGCAGGGGCTGGCCCTTACCGAAAACCCTGCCTTTAACGGCAGCCGCGAGGTAATACGCTTCCACGCGCTAGACCACGCAGGCCGGGCAGAGCAAATTGCCCGCGATGCACGCTATGGCCGCATAATTTGCCGCTGCGAAACCATTACCGAGGGCGAAATTTTAGACGCTATCCACAGCCCCATTCCCCCCTGCAGCATAGACGGCGTGAAGCGCCGGACCGGTGCCGGTATGGGCAGGTGCCAGGGCGGTTTTTGTGGGCCCAGAATACACGAGCTTCTTGCCCGCGAGCTGGGGTGCGATAGTATGTTTATACCGCAAGATATTGCAGGTAGCTATATAATTACAGGCAAAACAAAGGGGGAAGTATAGATGCCGGCGTATGATGTGGTGGTTATCGGCGGTGGGCCTGCCGGGCTTGCCGCCGCGGCGGAAGCCTGCGACAGCGGCGCAAAGCGTGTGCTGGTGTTGGAACGCGATAAAGAACTCGGCGGTATCTTAAACCAATGCATCCACAACGGTTTTGGGCTGCATTATTTTAAAGAGGAGCTTACCGGCCCGGAATATGCCGGCAGGTTTATAGATTTGGTCCATCAGCGGGCAATTGATGTAAAGCTAGATACCATGGTGCTGCAAATGACAGGTGAGCGAAAAATATTTGCCGCCAACCCTGTAGACGGCTACCTGGAAATTGACGCAGGGGCCATTGTGCTCGCCATGGGCTGCCGCGAACGCACCCGTGGCGCCATTGCCCTGCCGGGAGATAGGCCTTCGGGCATCTTCACCGCAGGCGCAGCCCAACGGTATATCAATATAGAGGGCTACAACGTAGGCAAAAAAGTACTCATTCTAGGCTCGGGCGATATTGGGCTTATTATGGCACGGCGCATTGCGCTGGAAGGTGGAGAAGTGGTGGCCTGCGTGGAGCTCATGCCCTTTTCCAACGGCCTTAACCGCAACATTGTGCAGTGCCTGCAGGATTATAACATACCCCTCTACCTTTCCCACACCATTACCCACATTAAGGGCAAGGGCAGGCTGCAAGCGGTGGTGGTTTCCAAGGTGGACGAAAACCGCCGCCCCATACCCGGCAGCGAAATTACCTTCGAGGTAGACACTGTGCTGCTTTCGGTGGGGCTTATACCTGAAAACGAACTTTCGCGCGCTGCCGGTATAGAAATGGATAACCGCACCGGCGGCCCCATGGTGTTTGAGAACATGGAAACCTCGGCCCCAGGCATTTTTGCCTGCGGCAACGCTCTGCATGTCCACGACCTGGTAGATTTTGTAACCCAGGAAAGCCAGCGTGCCGGGCGGGCAGCCGCCGCCTTTGCACTGGGCAACCGGCAACCAAATGTTGAAGAGCACCTAACGCTGAAAAATGGCAGCCGCGTAACCTACACCGTGCCCCAAAGGCTGCGGCCTGGCCAAACCAAAGGGCTTGTAGATATTTTCTTCCGTGTGAACAATGTATATAAAGATGCAGAAATTGTAGTAATACTGGAAGGCAAACGCATTGCCGGCTACAAGCGCGAGCACATGGCCCCGGGCGAAATGGAACGTGTTTCGCTGCCGCTTAAGCTTCTAGGCGGCGCAACCACTGGCGAGCTTACGGTGGGCGTTACGCAGCAAACCACCGGCAAGGAGGAATAGCGTACATGGCCGAACTCATTTGCATTGTTTGCCCCAAGGGCTGCCATATCAAGGTTTCAGATACAGGCGAGGTTTTGGGTGGCGCGGGCTGCGAAAAAGGCATTGCCTACGCCCAGAATGAGCAAACCAACCCCATGCGGGTACTTACCTCTACAGTTATTTTGCGGGGCGGGCGGCACCCGCGCCTGCCGGTAAAAACCGACGCCGTCATCCCCAAGGCAAAAATATTCGAGGCCATGCAGCTTCTCAACGGCCTTACAGTGCAGGCGCCCGTAGCCCGTGGTCAAATTGTGGTTGCCAATATTTTGGGCACCGGGGTAAACTTTGTGGCAACGGCAGAAGCCTTGCAAGTATAAAACCCGCAATGGTAAACTGCATTCCTACCGTAAAGGCGTAATTTCCGCTGTTTGGCTTACAGCCGCTCGGGTTTTTCCCGGGCGGCCAGTTACGTTATGTAGCATGGTATTGCACATGGTGGGGTGGCCGGGTGCTGTTGCCAACTGCCGGCTTACCGGCTTCAAAGATTTACCAGCCGTTTTTACCCACTGCGGCTGTCTGCCGGGGCCTGCGCCATATTTACATTCTGCGCAATGGTTGGTATACTAAAAGAAAACACCATACCAATATTAAACCGTATCTTGCCCCGGAATTTGCCCCGCATGCCTGTTTGTGGCAGGGGTAACTCTGCCGGGGCTATAACATTCGAATGCCACGCTCTGCTACTCGACACAACCAGAGCGCCCCTGTGTATCTGCAAATAGAGGAGGCGAAGGGCTATGGGGCTAACTGTTAAGGCACTGCTGGAACACAAAGACCTACAGGGTATCAAGCTTGCAGCGGGAAGCGAGGGAACAGGCCGGGAAATTTCCAATGTAAACATACTGGATAACCCCGATATTTACGATTGGCTTTCGGCGGGAGATTTTCTGCTTACCTCGGGGTACCCTTTTCACATAAACCCTGCCATGCAGCATTCGGTGGTAAAAGAGCTTGCCGAGCTAAACTGTGCAGGGCTGGCTATTAAGGAAAAACGTTACTTTACCGAAATTCCCCCCGCCATGCTAGAGCAGGCAGAGAAGTACCGCTTTCCTATTCTGCAAATTCCTTTCTCTTACACCTTGGCGCAGGTTTCCAACGCTATTAGCAACGAGATATTCAAC
>CAYYOY010000135.1:0-5470 GCA_964473265.1 uncultured Oscillospiraceae bacterium | reverse complement strand
CCGGCCCCTGCACCGCAATGGGCACGGTTGTAATAATAAGGTCGGCCTGTTCCAGCAGGTGTTCTTCCAGCCCGCCGGCCGGCACTACGCTTATCACATCCAGGCTGGGAAAGCCCTGCGTAATTTTGTGGGCCAGTAGCTGCGAGGTGCCTATGCCGGTGGAGCACACCAGCACGGTGCGCAGCCGCCGCTGTACACGGTTGAGGGCCACGGCAATGTGCATGGTTATATAGGCAATTTCATCCTCGTTTACCTCCACCGCTAGCCGACGGCGAAAGACCTCGCCACAGCCCAGCAATGCCTGAAACAGGCTGCCGTATTCTGTTTTAATTTCCTCCAGCAGGGGGTTGTGCAGCGTAAGGCCGTGGCGCAACCGCACAATGGTGGGGCGCATGTGCAGCGAAAGTGCCGCCAGCAGCGCCATATCTCCCCGAAGGTCTACCCCCAGCAGACGGCCGGCCGCAGCAATTACCTCGCGGGCAATTTCGCTGTACTCGTCCTCTTGCCGCAACACACGGCTGTAGTCTACCTGGTTTAGGTTTTCCTGCAGCTTAGAGCCGATAATGTGCAACAGTAGGTAGCTGCATTCGGCTTGGGGCAGCATCACCCCAAAGGCCTGCTCAATTTCCCTCGCCAGCCAGACGGCTACCTCGCGTTCGTGGGTGTTTTCAAATTCACCCTCGGGGAAAATTTCTTCCTGTATGTATTTTTCACGCTTAATGCGTTCCAGGCAAATGGCCACATGCGCCAGCAGATTAATGAAAGCCATATTGGTAAACTGCCGGCCCAGCCGCTGTTCCGCCCGCTGTAGAATGCCTTGAATTTTAATTAAGTTGGTGGTGCGGAAGAACTGTTTAAACTTTAGATAGGTGCGGTAGTCTATGCGGTAATCGAGCAGTTCGGCGTCCTGCACCTGCTCGCTGCCCTCGGGGCTGGTGGCGCCAATTTGCCCCAAAAGGCTGCGCAAGCATTTGCGCAGGCTGCCTTCGTCGGGGTATTCTACCCACAGCCCTTGGTTTTGCCGCCGGCGCAGCCGCAGGCCGTGTTGCTCCAGCCATTCCTGTACGAACACAAGGTCGTTAAAAATAACCCCTTTGCTGCAATAGAGCTCGTCGGCAAACATTTGCATGGTGTAGCTAAATTTTCCCTCTAACAGGGTGATGAGTATGTAATTGCGCCGGTATTCGCGGGAGTTCTCGTTGTTGGAAAAGGCGTTTTTTACATCCTCAATAATACCCTGGCGGTGGCCGGCATTTTCCAGCAGCACCCCCACATTGGGCTTGCGCACCAAACGCATGCCCATGCTGCCCAGCTGCCCTGCCAGTTCGTCCAGGTAGCTGCGGGTGGTTCGTTCGCTTTTTTCAATCCGGTTGGCCAGCTCGGCTACGGTGATAGGGCTGCTGCTTTGCATAAGCACACGCAAAAGACGCTCAAGGCATTGTTCCTTGCCCATTTCTATCTTCCCACCTTTTTGGCACATTTTAATAATAAACCAAACACCCTGTAAAATAAACTGTTGGATATTAAAAAGATTGCCGTTTCTCTTTTGCCACATTGCAGTATTTGCCACTATGCAAAGGGGGCAGGAGAAATTCCCCATTGGAATTTCTCCTGCCCCCTATGTCGCAACCTGCCGGCAAGGTGGGCCGGCCGGGTTTAGGCAGGGCATGTGGCAAGTATTTGCTGTGTAAGTTCTTCTATGGTATCGGCAATGCTATCGGCACCGGCATCCTCCAGTTCCTTGCGGGGACGAAAACCCCACGTAACCCCAATAGAGCGCACAGCGGCGTTCTTGGCTGTAAAAATATCTACATCCGAATCGCCTATGTAAACAGTATCTGCAGCGGTGCAGCCGGTTTCTTGCAGTATGCGCTGCACAACGGTGGGGTCGGGCTTGGCGGGGATATCTGGCTGCTGCCCGTAAACAATTTCCACCAGGCCCGGGCGCAGAGTGCTTGCCAGAATATCCAGTGTCATATCGTGGGGCTTGTTGGTGGCCACCGCCAGCACGAAACCGGCCTCCTGAAGCTTTTCTAGCATTTCGGGCACACCGGCGAAAAGGTGTGAATCGTGCTTGCAAACATAGCTGTATTGCTCGGTGTAGCGCTTGGTTACCTGCCGGTAAAGCTCGCTACCTTGTAGTTCGGGCGCCATGCAGCGGTCCATAAGCACCTTGAGGCCGCCACCCACCATGCTACCGTAGGCCGCGGTGGGGTGGATGGGCAGGCCGGCTTCGGCCAGCACGGTGTTGCAGGCCTTGGCAATGTCGGCAATAGAATCGAGCAGCGTGCCGTCCAGGTCGAAAATGGCCAGTCGTTTCATGGGGGTTCCTCCTTTAGTTTTAGGGTTGCGCTTAGGCTTAAGGGTGGAAAGCATCCGCCCGAAATCTAGGGTGCTGCGTATTTTCGGGGAAAACAGTACACTCCACATAGTTTCGTGTATTTTAACCGTATACTATAGTGCTGTGTAATATTATACCTTGTGAGAGCACTATGGTCAAATGTTGTTTGACGCAGCCGCTGTAGGGTGGTAGACTATGTGTACTACCACTGCAATAAAGTCATCCGGAGGTGCCGCTATGCTTACCAAACGTTTTTCTCTCAACGCTACCCAGCTTAAGGTGCTTGCACTGGTGCTTATGGTGTTGGACCATCTCTACCGCTATTTTGGGCACACGGGTTATTTCCCGGTGTGGCTTTCCTGGCTGGGGCGGCTTTCGGCCCCTATATTTGTGTTTATGGTGGTAGAAGGCTTCGTACACACCCGCAGCCGGGCACGCTACTTGCTGCGGCTTTACCTCTTTTCGCTGGGTATGGGGCTGGTGAACCTGCTGCTGGCTTACTATCTACCCAACCCCAACATCCAGTGGTGGGATTTGAACATCTTTGCTACCCTATTCCTAATTGTGCTCTACTGCTGGCTGCTGGAAATTTCGCGCCGCAAGCTTTCGCACATAGGATTGCTGCTGGTGGTGGTGCTGGCTCTGTTGCCGGTGCTGTTGGCCTGGCCTGCCCTGCTGCTGGAAAGCGCGAACCCCGTTGGCTTTTATATATTTAAAGCATTTTTGCCCACGGTGGTTACCACCGAGGGTGGAGTTATTTTTGTAAGCATTGGCATAGCCTTTTATATGCTGCGTAACCGCCCAGCCATGCGCAACACCTTTTACGCCGTGCTTGCTATCATGTTTGCTGTGGATGACCCTCTTACCCTGCAAAGCCTGCTGTTTGAAAACTACCAGTGGATGATGGTGTTTACCATTCCCTTGTTTAACAGCTACAACGGACAGCGCGGCAGGGGGCTAAAAAGGCTGTTTTACCTCTTTTACCCCCTGCATATTTGGCTGTTTTATTTGGTTTCACGGTTGGTGTAGCCTTGCTATTGCAGGCTGCCAACGTAGCGGTAGCCCGGGCGTTCGGGCGCAGACCGCTGCAAGAAGGTGTAGCTACCCTTTTCGTGCTGGGTTGCCAATGCCAAGTGGCAGAGCGCAATGCCGATATCTACGGTGTTAAAACGTTCGTAAAACACCCTCTGCAGAGCCGGCAGTTGCTTTTGGTATACGTCTATGCAGCCGTTTTCGGCCACAAAAAACCAGTTTTGGCTGTTGGTGGCCGAAGGGGCGAGCCGGGCGGCTTCCAGGCGGCTGTCGCTGCCCTCTGATACTTCTTGCAGCGGCTTACGCTTAAATTCCTGCAGGCTGCGATAGGGGCTTTGCAGGGCTTTACCCACGGCTAATGCAATTACATATGGCAGGCTATCTTTCAGCTGGGTATCTGCGGGTTTGGCAATGCCCAGCCAGCAAGTGCCAAGGCCCTGGCTGGCGCAGAATAAATCGAGCTGCTGGCCCATAAAGCCCACCTGCTCCAAACACCCGGGTTTTTCTTCGCAGGTAAAAAGAAAGTAGTGGGGTGCTTTTACCGGCAGCGGGTTTTTCACCCGGGTTGTGAGTAGTGGCTGCATGCGAATATCGGGAAAAAGTGGCGTTAGCGCTGCGGCAAAGGCCTGTAGTTCGGCAAGCTGTGCATCCGGCAGGGGTGCCATTTCGTACTGGCGGGTAGATTTTCGCCGGAAAATAAACTCGTAAAGTTGACTTTGCATAGCCTTCCTCCTGTCAAACCCGGCTGCGCCAGCATATGGTAAATAGTGCGGCCGGGGTATTCTACTGTTAGTATACTGCACTTTACCCCCCAAAGCAAGCAAAGCCTGCGGGGTGGGTGCGAAAGCGCTTGGATGCTATACATTTGGGTAAATATGGCGCATAAATATAGATATTTGGGGAATTGTAGTAACAGCACTTGAAAATATACCCAAAAAGTGTATAATAAGAAAAAACCGCTTGGAGGTAAGAAGATATGTCGGTTATTCAAATGGATATGGAACAGTTTATGTCGCAGGTGGAAAATGGTAGCGGCACTGCAATGGTAGATTTTTGGGCCCCTTGGTGCGGCCCCTGCAAAATGCTGGCCCCCATTGTTGAGCAAACGGCGCAGGAAGTGGGCGACAACGTGTTGGTGTGCAAGGTAAATGTGGATGAAAACCAAGAGCTTGCTGCCAAGTATGGTGTCATGAGCATTCCCACCGTACTGGTGTTTAAGGATGGCAAGGAAGCCGCCCGCCAGGTGGGCCTTGTTCCGAAGGACGCGTTGCTGGCTATGCTGCAGTAAACTCTCCTTTTATTTTACACATACCGAAGGTTAAAAAGAACACCCCCTGGCCTTGTGCGGCTAGGGGGTGTTCATTTTATATCTCAAGTATAATAGTGCGAAACTATACAAATTGTAAACTTTTAGGTGGCCGCAATACACATGCATCTTTATAGGATATTGCCGGGCCTTGTGGTTAGGATATTATTGGGCAGGCATTTGCCTTATTATTTTTCCAAGCAGACAGAAAAGGTTGCGTGGGCTATGAGCAAGCAAGATGCCGGCGGCAAACCCGCGGCCAATCGTTTTATTGCCAATTTAATATGGAACTACGCCAGCATTTTTGTGCTGGCTGCCAGCGGGTTTGTTTTTAATGCGCTGATTGCAGTTTTTTACGATGCCGCAACGCTGGGTATCTTCAACCAGGCCTATGCGTATTACATCCTCTTTTCGCAGCTGGCGGTGTGGGGGCTGAACAACGCCATAGTAAAATATACCGCCGAATTTGAGGGCGATTGCCAAAAGCAAACCCGCGTGCTTTCTACGGCACTTTTGGCGGGGGCCTTTATTTCGGGGGTGGTAAGCCTGGCGCTGTGGCCGCTGGCAGGCTTTTTATTTGCCCCAAGGCTGGCACAGGCAGTGCAGCTGGTTTTGCCGGCCCTACCTTTTTTTACCCTGAACAAAATTGCATTGGCTTACCTCAACGGCAAGAGCCGCATGCGGGCCTACGCTGTGCTGCAGGCACTGCGCGCTGCTTTAATAGCACTTGCTATTACAGGCATAGCGCTGGCCAAACTGCCACAGGGGTATCTTCCCCTTTGCTTTTTAAT
>CAYYOY010000134.1:0-5528 GCA_964473265.1 uncultured Oscillospiraceae bacterium | reverse complement strand
AAGGTTTGATATGCTGGTTATATTAGCAGCGCGTTGATAAGGCTGCAGTGGTACATGCCCATATCATCCCGAAGAATTTGGAAGGTGGTTACTACCGAACCGTTGGTGCGTGTAATAACAATGCCGCCTTCGGCAAATTCCCGCGCAGGGGCCTGTTCAGCCGGTGTATCGCCGGGCGGGGTGGCTTCGGCTTCTTCTTCGGCATCTACAAAAATCTGGCCGTCGGCATCCAGCTCGGTAAGGGTAAAGGTGAGTTCCTGCGAAAGGTTGTTATATAGCTGGTTGGCAAGCTTTTGGTATACATCGGCCTCCATGGGTGAAAAACGCTTGGCCCAGCGGATGCTGCGGAGCGGTTTGTTGTAGCTTACGCTTTCGTCCAGCACCTCGCGGGTAATCAGCGCTTCCGGCAGGGCGGTGTAGGCCCCCTGGGGCAGGTGCTCAAGCAGCAGGAAGCTTTCATCCTGGCCGTCGGCCGGGCGGTTCAAGCCCAGTGTAACGCTATCCGGCAGGTCGGAAATATTTACAAACACCCAGCCAAAAGGTGCCACTGCCGAAAATACGGCAGGTTGTTCCATGGCAAGCTCTACAGAAAGCTTTTCTTTGGCCAGTGCCTGCAGGGCGTCTATATCTTGTTCAGGGTTTGCATAAGCAATGCTGGTGGAATAGGCCGGCTGGCCGTCTATGCGCAGCAGGTTGCAGCTGGCGGCCACTACCTCGGTTTGTAGCATATCGGCAAGTGCGGGGGGCAAAGCAGCTTTGAAAAGGCTCTCGGGCTGGGTGTAGAAGGCATATGTAAGGCGGCTCTGCTGTACCTCTTGGTAAACCAAATAGCAGGAACGTTTAAGCGCGAGCTCGAAGCCGGCTTCCTTTTCTTTGCCATAAATGCTAAGCGCAACAAAGCCTTCGGGTGTGGGTGCTACGGCAAACTGTTGCTCGGGTTCCATAAGAATATCCAGAGCTTCCAGGGCGTAATCCTGCGCGGCTTGGGCTTGGCCGCTGTAGCGGGCGGTAAAGCAGAGCAGGTTGGTTACACCTTCGTAGCGCAAGCCGTTGGTAAGCAGCTTTACACCGTCGGTTTCGGGCAGGGCAGGGGGGGCGGCCAGGCCCAGCAGATCGTCCAGCCGGGTGGCAGCGGCGGGCTCCAGCTCTGCCTGCAGCGTAGTGCGCACAATGCGGCGGTCGTTCCATTCGCTTTCAGAGAGCTCGACAAAACCCTCTTTGGTTTTAAAAATAGTAGAGTTAAAATTCCACTGGGCAGTATCGGCCTTTTCGCCTTCCAGAGCTTCTATTAATGCTTCCGAAAGCGACGCACGTTCTTCCACGGTGTAATATTCAAAAACCACGGTGTATGTTGGGGCTTCGCCGGTGGTTTTTTCTATAGCTATGTTCTGTGCTGTTTCGCCATATTTTTGCATAAGTGCTGCGGGGATAAGCTCCTCCAGCGCTTGGCGGGGTGCGGCCAGCAGCTGCTCAAGCGGGGTTGTAAACTCGGCCGGGCCATCCTCCTGCGCTTGTGGCACTTGCTCGGCAGCCGGAGCGGTCTGGCAGCCCGCGAGAACAACCAGCATGCAGGCAAGCAGCAGTGCTAGGTATTTCTTTGCTTTCATTGCTCTTTTCCCTTCCCAAAACTTTCTAAGCCTAGGCTTATGTGGGTTCTATTTTACCGTTTTTTTGACATTTTGTAAAGATATACCGTTCAAATAACCACAATTTGCCAGGGTGGCACCTGCACCTTTACAATACCTGCAAAAGTGTGGGCACTGCCAGCCCAAAGTTGCCCGCAGAGTCGCTTACTATGGCCCGGAAAAAGCCAAAAAATGCATAAATTATACCCAAACTCCACACTATTGTATTGCAGCAGGCTTTGTGGTACACTTGGAACATAAAATACTATTTGCCGGGCATGGCCTGCCTGTGGCAAATGGTGTGTTTAATCTGCGCCGAACGCCGGCGCTTTCGCACTGTAGAGCCAACCAAAAAGCATACGCAGAGCAGCCTTGCCCGCAAGGTGCGCACTGCCTGCGAAAGGGGCAAAAAAGCATGATAAGCCTTACAACCGGCGGGGCGTACCTGCTGGGCGGTAAAAAACTTTATAGGGACGACGCCGAAGGCCGCACCCTACTGCAAAAAGAACTGGGCATTGTTCCTGAACGGGAAAGTGCCCGGCGGGGCACTATTGCCTACGATATTCTGAAGGAACATAACCTGGGGGACGAAACCAACCTGCGTCTGCAGTTTGACGGCCTAGCCTCCCACGATATTACCTATGTTGGTATTATCCAAACAGCGCGGGCCAGCGGGCTGGACCACTTCCCGCTGCCGTATGTTCTTACAAACTGCCACAACAGCCTGTGCGCTGTGGGCGGCACAATTAACGAAGACGACCATCTTTTTGGCCTTTCAGCCGCCAAGCGCTACGGCGGCATCTATGTGCCTGCACATATGGCGGTTATCCACCAGTACATGCGCGAAATGCAAGCCGGCTGTGGTAAAATGCTGCTGGGGTCCGATAGCCACACCCGCTACGGTGCGCTGGGTACCATGGCCGTTGGCGAAGGCGGGCCCGAGCTGGTGAAGCAGCTGTTGGGCAGAACCTACGATATTCCCCGGCCCGAGGTGGTTTGCGTTTATCTCACCGGCAAGCCGCAGCCCGGCGTAGGCCCACAGGACGTTGCGCTGGCTATTATTGGTGCGGTGTTCGGGAATGGCTATGTGAAAAATAAAATACTTGAATTTGTGGGCGATGGCATTGCCGGCCTAAGCGTAGACTACCGCAACGGTATCGATGTAATGACCACCGAAACCACCTGCCTTTCTTCGGTGTGGGCAACCGATGCCAAGGTGCGCGAATACTACGAAATTCACGGCAGGCCGCAGGCTTACAGCGAGCTTGCCCCCGCCAAAGTAGCCTATTACGACGGCGTGGTGGAGGTAAACCTCTCTGCTATACCCTGCATGATCGCCCTGCCCTTCCACCCCAGCAACGTATACCCCATTGAAACCCTCTGCCAGAACGCCGGAGATATTCTACGCCGGGTGGAAGAAGAATGCACCCACCAGCTGGATACCCCCGGCCTTACCGTAAAGCTTACCGATAAGCTTACCGAGGACGGCCGCTTGCGCACCGACCAGGGCGTAATTGCCGGCTGTGCCGGTGGCACCTTTGAAAACCTAATGGCCGCCGCCGATATTCTGGGCGACGCTTCTATCGGCAACGATGCCTTTGCTCTTTCGGCCTACCCGGCCAGCCAGCCGGTGTTTTTGCAGCTGCTGAAAAACGGCGCCATGCAAAAGCTTACCTGCGCCGGCGCCAGCATACGCACAGCCTTCTGCGGCCCATGCTTCGGCGCGGGCGATGTTCCCGCCAACGGCGGCCTTTCGGTGCGCCATGCCACCCGCAACTTCCCCAACCGCGAGGGCAGCAAGCCTTCCTCCGGCCAGGTGGCGCTGGTGGCGCTAATGGATGCCCGCTCGGTAGCGGCCACCGCCCGCAACGGCGGTATTCTTACCCCCGCCACCGCGCTCGGCACCGAATATACAAAGCCCAAATATTTCTTTGATACCAGCGTATACAACAACCGTGTTTACAACGGCTATGGCCAACCCCAGCCCGAGCTACCGCTGCGCTTTGGCCCCGGCATAACCGATTGGCCGGCCATTCCAGCCCTGCCCGAAAACTTGTTGCTCTCGGTCGCCAGCCTAATTACCGACCCTGTTACCACCACCGACGAGCTTATTCCCTCGGGCGAAACCTCCAGCTACCGTTCCAACCCCCACAAGCTGGCGGAATTCACCCTTTCGCGGAAGGACCCTGCCTACCTGGCTCGCGCCAAGCAGATACAGGCGCTGGAACAGCTGCGCCAGAGCGGTAAGCCCTTTGCCGGCCAAAACCCGGCGCTGGACGCAGCCCTTGCCGCACTGGAACAGGCAGGGCATTCCGCCCAGGCTACCGGCCTTGGCAGCCTGGTATATGCCAAAAAGCCAGGCGACGGTTCGGCACGCGAACAGGCGGCCTCTTGCCAGCGGGTGCTGGGCGGTTGCGCCAACATTGCGCAGGAATATGCCACAAAGCGCTACCGTTCCAACCTGATTAACTGGGGCATGTTGCCGCTGCTGCTGGCCGGGGAACCGCCTTTTGCGGTAGATGATTTTATCTTCCTGCCGGGCATCCGCCAGGCTATTGAGCAAGAAGCTGCCGAAATTTCGGGCTTTGTTGTAAAGGACGGCCAACTGCTGCCGATGGTATTCACTCTTTCGGCCCTAACGCCGGACGAACGCACCATTCTGCTGGAGGGCTGCCTTATCAACTTCTACCGCAGCAACCAGCCTGAGCCGCAAGAGTAGTATAAAACATTGGGAGGTAAAAACACACATGGTAAAGCAATATGTGTATAATTCCAAGCGCTATTTTACGCGCTACACCCTGGTAGGCTATTTTATGATATTGGTAGCCATCTACTGCGCTTTTACCTTTTTCCAGCGCATGAATACCTCCCCCTATGCGGCGCTCTACCTTTTCTTTGGGGCTGCGGCTGTTTACGGCACCTTAAACACCTTTGTGTTTGGTGCCAACCCCAAAGAGGTTATTTTCAGTGACGAAAGCATAACTTTTATTTCGCCCTGGCACAAGCACAGCTACCGCATTGACGAGTTGCAATATTTTCATGTGAAGGAAATGCCCTCTAACTACCAGGCCTTTGTGCGGGTGGGCACCAAAAACGGCACCAAGCGCCGCTACTGGATAAGCTACGACCACATGGAAAACGGTAAAGATATTATTGCCGAGTGCCTTTATATTGAGCGCAAGCTCAACCCCAGCCACATTAAGTTCCGTGGTTGGGAAAAGGGGCTGCGCCGCCCTGGGCAGGAAATGCTGCCCGAGGTAGAACAGCTCGAAACCACCCAGCCCGAAGAGAATTAAACCATACGCTATAAAGCACCCGAGGGCAGGTTTTGTTTTTGTAAAACAAAACCTGCCCTCGGGTTGTTTTTATGCCTGCCACAGGATACCTATTGTATGCTAGAGTTTAACCCGTACTTTTAAGAGATATGGTGCACATCGTAAATTAAGGCACCGCTCGAAATTTTCTCAAGTGCATTTACATCCCTAGCCATATAAAATTGGCACATTTCCCATGTCAAAGGGTTATACGCCGAAATATAGGCAGTTGCTACAGAAGAGGCGATCCAGTTCGCATAATTTTCTTGCTCTTGTCTGCAAAGGGCTGCAAAATCGCAATTGGCAGGAATGGGAGCAGTTTTGATTAGGGCAAATTGCTGTTGGGGCGTTTTTTCTACCTTTGCATGCAGCACAATCCAGTTGGAAACGCTTGGGCGGCCAAACGAACCCAGAATGCTATTGAATGGCCCTTCCAATAAAAACTGGTTCATTCCTGTGGTGTTTTCCCAAAGATAAAACGGTGCATATTGGTTTTCGTAGTTGTGGTACTTCATCTTTTCCGCTATGAGATACGCTTTCATTTTTAGTTCGGGGAAACCGTCGGTTTTGCTGCCGTTGGCTTGTACCC
>CAYYOY010000133.1:0-5551 GCA_964473265.1 uncultured Oscillospiraceae bacterium | reverse complement strand
AGTAGTAAATACTGTTTACCACTTTCGAAAGGAGTAAGATGTTTAAGTTAAAGGCCCCAGACGGTGCGAACAACCTGTGCGGCCAGAATGTACGAAAGTTTCGCCTGGCGCACGACCCACCGCTTTCGCAGCGCAAGCTGGCCTTACGCTTGCAGGTGATGGGCTATGACGTAGACAACCATTTTATCCGCAGGGTTGAAAATGGTGAGAGATATGTGACAGACATTGAACTTAAGATCTTGGCACAAGCCCTGCAGGTCAAGCTGGAAGAGCTTGTTCCATAAACGCCAAGCATAGCAGCCGGTTAATTTAACAATTAACCGGCTGCTATGCTTTAAATATAAGACCATGTAATTTTATGTGCTGGGGAATATAGGGTTCGACACCGTCACGGCACGGCCATTTTTGCTCGTTTTCCCCTGCATGCTGCGCATTACGGGCAAAAGCTCGCTCTTAGGCCGGCCGCTCCTCTTCCCCACAAGGCTTCGCCTTGCGGGGGCCCCAATAAACTTAGTGGAATAAAAAACCTGCCACTGGCAGGTTTTCTTCACGCTTGAAGCCTTCGCAGGTTCGAACCCTGAAGGCTTATGTAATTGTAAATGGTGGGGAATATAGGGTTCGAACCTACGACTTCTACCGTGTGAAGGTAGCACTCTCCCGCTGAGTTAATTCCCCTTGTCCGTGTGCCTATTGTAGCATGACGCGGCGGGTTGGTCAAGGGGGAAATGAAAGGTGGGTGCAACCCCCACTTAACCTGCGTAAGAACTTGCACACATTGCTTTACACGCCCATACCTTTGGGCTATAATGGAAATATTCAAAATTTGGGAGGCCACGCCTATGAAACAATTGCTCGCCCTAATAGAAAAAAACGCCAAGCTTACCAACGCGCAGCTGGCTGCCATGCTGGGCAGCACCGAGGCAGAAGTGGCCGCAGAGCTTGCCCGGCTGGAACGCGAAGGGGTTATCCGCGGGTATATGTCGCTTATCGATTGGGAACGGGTAGATAAAGACCTTTGCTCGGCCCGCATAGAAATTAAAGTAACCCCCCAAAGCGGCATGGGGTTTGATGAAATTGCTCAGCGTCTTAGCCAGTTTGAAGAGGTAGAAACGGTGTATTTAATGTCCGGAGGGTACGACCTTGCCCTAACCGTTTCGGGCCGCAGCTTTCGCGAGGTAGCCCTGTTTGTTTCGCACAGGCTGGCACCGCTGCCCAGCGTGGTTTCCACCGCCACCCACTTTGTGCTGCGCCGCTATAAGCAGCACGGCCTGGTAATAGGCGAAGACAAAACCGACATGCGGGAGGTTACCGGCCTGTGATAGATTACACCAGTCTGCTTTCCCATAGTGTACAGTCGCTAAAGCCCTCGGGCATCCGCCGCTTTTTCGATATTGCGGGCGAAATGCAAGGGGTTATCTCGCTGGGTGTGGGCGAGCCCGATTTTAAAACCCCCTATCAAATCCGCCGGGCAGGTATCGATTCGCTGGAGAAGGGCTACACCTTCTACACCGCCAACGCCGGCCTGGCAGAACTAAAAAAAGAAATTTGCCGCTACCTTGCCCGCCGCTTTGGCCTGGAATATGAGCCCAAGGCGCAAACGCTGGTTACGGTGGGCGGCAGCGAAGCCATAGACCTTTGCGTGCGCGCACTGATAAACCCCGGTGAGGAAGTGCTCATTCCCGAGCCTTGCTTTGTTTGCTATGGCCCTATTGTAACGCTGGCCGGTGGCCGGCCTATTCCCATAGCCACCAAGGCTGAAAACGGCTTTTGCCTTACCCCGCAAGAGCTGCGCGCCGCCATTACCCCAAAAACCAAGCTGTTGGTGCTGCCTTTCCCCAGCAACCCCACCGGCGCTATTATGGATGCACAAGCACTTGAGGCGCTGGCACAGGTGCTGCGCGATAGCAACGTTTTCGTGCTTTCCGACGAAATTTATGCCGAGCTTACCTATGGACAAAAACATGTTTCTATTGCAAGCCTGCCCGGAATGTGGGAACGCACGGTGGTGGTAAACGGTTTTTCAAAGGCCTTTGCCATGACAGGCTGGCGGCTGGGCTTTGCCTGCGGCCCCCAGCCCATTTTAGAGCAGATGACCAAGGTGCACCAGTATGCCATTATGTGCGCCCCTACCACCAGCCAGTATGCGGCGGTGGAAGCCCTGCGCAGCTGCGATAGCGAAATTGAGCGCATGGCGGTGGAATACAACATGCGCCGTGGCCTGCTGGTAGATAGCCTCAACCGTATGGGCCTTACTTGCTATAACCCGCGTGGGGCATTCTATGTTTTTCCGTCCATACAATCTACCGGGCTTACCAGCGAACAATTTGCCCAGCAGCTGCTTATGGAGCAAAAGGTAGCGGTGGTGCCGGGCGATGCCTTTGGCGAAAGCGGCGAAGGCTTTGTGCGCATTTCCTACAGCTATTCGGTAGACCACCTTGTGGAAGCTCTGCGGCGCATTCAAACTTTCCTTGATAACCGAAAATAAACAGGGGGCGATAGCATGGCAGTGGTTTCGGCGGCAAAAGCCAAGGAGTATTCTCCAGAAGAGCTTTCCCGCGCGGTGGCAGAACACATCGGGCATCTCGGCCTGCCCGAAGGCCTTACACCCGAAAGCCGTGTGGTAATTAAGCCCAATTTAATTATTGGCAAGCCGCCCGAGCAGGCCGCCACCACCCACCCCGCCTTTGTAGAGGCGGTGGTTCGTGCTCTGCAGGCAGCCGGTGCCCACAATATTACTATAGTAGATAGCCCCGGCGGGCCCTTTACCCAGCCCATGCTGCGCCGGGTGTATACTGTAACCGGTATGGCCGAGGTGGCCCAGCGCTGCGGTGTGGCACTGGGCTACGACACAAGCTATGTGGAAACACAAGCCCCCGAGGCCCAGCTTTGCCGCAGCTTCGATATTGCCGGTGATATTGCTAACGCCGATCTTATCATCAACCTTGCCAAGCTTAAAAGCCACGGCATGACCACCCTTTCGGCGGGGGTAAAGAATTTGTTTGGCTGTGTGGTGGGGCTAAGAAAATCGGAGCTGCATTTTCGCTACCCACAAAAGCAGCACTTTGGCAGCATGCTGGTAGACCTCTGCGAGCTTATGCGCCCCAGCCTTACTTTTATAGATGCGGTAGATGCCATGGAGGGCGACGGCCCAACCGCAGGGCAACGCCGCTTTGTGGGCTTAACCCTTGCCGCGCGCGATGTCTACGCACTCGACCGGCTGCTCTGCCACCTGGTGGGCTTTGCCCCCCAAGAGGTGCCCACCGTTGCCGAGGCGATTCGCCGCGGCCTTTGCAGCCCCAATGTAGAAGATATTACCGTGCTGGGCCAGCCCATTGAGCCTATAAAAGATTTTCTGCGCCCCCACAGTTCAGAAGTAGACTTTGTGCAGAGAATACCCGCAGCGATACGCCCCCCGTTTGCCGCCATTAGCCGGCGCTTTCTGGCACCTCGTCCGGTGGTTGTGCCCGGGCGCTGTGTGGGCTGCGCCAAATGCGCCGAAAGCTGCCCGCCTAAGGTAATTTCTATGGTGCAGCATAAAGCCAAGATTGACTACAGCGGCTGTATACGCTGCTATTGCTGCCAAGAGCTATGCCCTGAAAAGGCGGTGGAAATCCGCCGGCCAAGCCTGCTGCGGTTCTAGCACGGCTGTTTTTCCCACAATAAAGGTTAAGGAGTATACCATGGCATCCACCCTGCTGGTTCACGCCCCTGCAAAAATTAACCTCACGCTGGAAGTTACCGCCCGCCGGGCCGACGGCTACCACTTGCTGCGCAGTGTAATGCAAACCGTAAGCCTGTGGGACGATATTACCCTTGCCCTCCGGCAGCAGCCGGGCATTGCGCTTAGCTGCAACCTCCCCGAGCTGCATTGCGGCGAAGATAACTTAGCCCACCGCGCGGCCCGGGCTTTTTTTGCCCACACCGGCCTGCCGCCTGTGGGCCTTGCGCTGCACATTGAAAAGCGCATCCCTCTGCAAAAGGGGCTGGCCGGGGGCAGTGCCGACGCTGCGGGTGTGTTGGTGGGGCTAAACCACTTGCTACAAGCCAATCTTACCACCGCACAGTTGTGCGAAATAGGGCTCACCCTGGGCGCCGACGTCCCTTTCTGCCTGCACGGTGGCACGGTGTTGGCCCAAGGCGTGGGCGAAGTGTTTACCCCCCTGCCCCCGCTGCCCGATTGCTGCATTTTGCTCACAGCCCCGCAGGGCGGAATGAGCACCGCCGAAAGCTTCCGCCGGTATGACGCACAACCCGGCCTTGCCCTGCCACCGGATGTGCAGGCGGTAGCACGCGCGCTGGCAGGTGGCAATTTACAGGCGCTAGGCGCAAGCCTGGGCAATGTGCTGCAGCCCCACTGCACCGAACCGCTGGTGGAAAGCCTAATTAACAGGGTGGCTGCTTCGGGTGCGCTGGGTGCCGCCATGAGCGGCAGCGGCACGGCTGTGTTTGGAATTTACACCGATATTGCAGCGGCGCAGCAAACCGCCGCCGCCCTTGCCGCCGAGGGTCTGTTTGCCGTTTTGTGCCGGCCGCAGCAACAGGGCGCACATCTGGCAGAGCATTGCAACTGCTGTGTATAAGGGTAATAAAAACCGTCCATACTTTCTGTGACATCACAGGAAGAGGACGGTTTTACTTATGCTAAGACGCAAAGAACTGGCCCTGCTTGCAGGGCTTTTGCTTACCCTAGTGCTTACCCCTCTGGCCGATTTCACGCTGCGCAGTGCCGCCGCACGTGAAAATGTGTTGCGGCTGCATATTCTGGCCAGCTCCGACCAGCCCGCCGACCAGCAGTTGAAATATCAGGTGCGGGACGCTGTGCTGCAGCAATCACAGACATACTTCTCACCCGATATGACACTGGACGAAATGGAACAGGCTGCTGCGGCTGCCATTCCCGAACTGGTGGAAACCGCCAACACCACACTGGCCCAGGCGGGATCTACCCAGCAGGCCACCGCCAGGCTAGATAAAATTTACTTCGGCACCCGCAGCTACGATGGAATTACCTACCCCGCCGGCTTTTACACTGCCCTGCAAATTACACTTGGAGAGGGCCAGGGCAAAAACTGGTGGTGCGTTATGTACCCACCCGTTTGCCTGCCGGCCGCAAAGGGCGAGACAACCCCCCAACAGCCCGGCGAGATGGTAGAGCTGGATAAGGCCCCCCGCTATAAAATGGCCTTCGCCACCGTGGAACTGCTGGAAAAACTTGGGTTGCACACTACGGCCGAACAATAGATACAATATTAACTATATATAAAGCAAAACGGGTGGATGTGTAGTCCACCGTTTTGCTAGGAAACGAGGTGCGCTGGGTTTAAGCTTTATGCTAGCTTTATACCAGCAAACTGCTACTATATAAAGGCAAGGTATATCACAGCCTAGCACTTGCCCAATTTTAATGGCTACCAGCCCACCGTCGCCCCACAAACAGCGCCGGGCAAGTAGCGCATAAATAGCGCGCAAACCTGCCGGCAAAACACAAAGTTTTCAGCAAATGAAAAATTTCCCGAAAAAAGTCTTGACATGGTAAGAGGGTTGTGATATT
>CAYYOY010000132.1:0-5557 GCA_964473265.1 uncultured Oscillospiraceae bacterium | reverse complement strand
CCATTCCCCCAACGAAGCGCTGCTCAATGGCATTGGCATGGTACCGCAGGAGCTCAACCTCATGCCCGACCTAAGCATAGCCGAAAATATTTTTATTGGCAATTACCGTACAACCAACGGTTTTTTTGATAAAAGTAAAACCCTGGCCGACGCACAGGAAATTTTGGCCACGCTGGGGGTAGATTTAGACGTTACACGCAGCGTGGGGGATATTTCCCCTGCCTTTCAGCAGCTTGTGTCTATTGCCCGCACGCTTAGCTTTGAATCGCAAGTTATTATTTTCGACGAACCCACCGCTTCGCTTACCGCTTCAGAAGCCCAGCGGTTGTTTCAAATAATTGAGCAGCTTAAAAGCGCCGGACGCTCCATTATTTATATTTCGCATCATCTGGAAGAAATTCTACAAATTACCGATACCGTAACCGTTATGCGGGACGGCGAGGTAGTGCACCTTGCACCCACCACACAGCTAACCAAGCAGCAAATGATATTCCACATGGCCAACCAAGAGGTTGAGGTTATTACCAAGCGGGCCCGGGTAAACAACAACCCCTTGCATCTGGAGGTGCGGGGCTTTAGCCGGGGCAAGGAATTCCGCAATATCTCTTTTGGGGTGCGCCGGGCCGAAATATTGGGTTTTTCCGGGCTGGTGGGCTCGGGGCGAACCGAGCTTTTCAACGCTATTCTAGGTATTACCCATCCAGATAGCGGAGAGCTATATATAGACGGCCGGCCGGTGGATATTCGCAGCTGCTACGATTCCATTGCGCTGGGCATGGCACTTGTGCCAGAGGAACGGCGGCGGCTGGGGCTTTTCCCAGAGCTTAGCGTGGCCGAAAACCTTATTCAGCCCTCCTACAAAAGCTACCGGCACAGGGGTTTAATTCACTTTGCCAAAACCAATACGGTAGTGCAGCATTATGTGCAGGAGCTACGGGTAAAAACGGCTTCGATTTCTACGCTTATTAAAAACCTGAGCGGCGGCAACCAGCAAAAGGTAATTTTAGGCCGCTGGATGGCCAGGGGCGTGAAGGTGTTAATCTTGGACGAACCTACCCGAGGCATTGATGTGCGTGCTAAGGGCGAAATTTATAAGCTTATTGGCCGCATGGCCGACGAAGGGGTTACCGTTATCGTTATCTCGTCTGAAATTGAAGAGCTTATGCTGGTAGCAGACCGTATACTCGTAATGCACCAGGGGGAAATAAAGGGCGAAATTACCGAGCCTACAAGCTCCTCTCGCGAAGAAATATTAAAAATTGCCATGCAATAAAAGTTTAAGACTGGGGGCGTATGTAATGAATAAATACCTCGAAAGATTTACCAAGCGAAGCAGCCCGGCAAAAATTTTCGGTTCAAGCAACAGTGTTGTATTTTTGGTAACCATTTTAATTGCTACAATTGTACATCTTATTACCGGCAACTTTTATACCCAATATAACATACTTACCTTTACCCGCACCGTTTCGTTCACCATCATCATTGCCTTTGGGCAAACGCTGGTGCTGCTGCTGGGTGGTATAGACCTTTCTATAGCCAGCATTGCAGCCTTTTGTAGTTGGATGGTAGCCTACCTTTCCACCGCTACAGCCTGCCCGCCGCTGCTGGCAGTGTTTCTTTCCATTGCCACCGGGGCGCTGCTGGGGCTGATGAACGGTGCTTTCATTGTGGGGCTTAAACTTACACCCTTTATTGTAACGCTGGCTACCAGTGCCATTTTCCGGGGCGCGGTGTATGTAATTACCCAGGGGCACCCCATTACAGGCATTCCGGAATCTATTACCGTTATTGGACAAGGCTCGTTGGGTAAAACCATTCCCTACCCCTTCTTAATTATGCTTGCGCTGTGGGCACTATTGCTTATTATGCTGCACAAAACCGTTGTGGGCCGTCAAATTTATGCCGTGGGTGGCAACGAGCAGGCGGCGCGCATTGTGGGCATAAAAACCAACAATATCAAGCTGCTGGCCTATTCAATGTCCGGCCTGCTGGCCGCCGTAGCGGGTGTGGTTATGGTGCTGCGTTTGGGCGCTTCGCAGGTAAACATTGGTGAAAATTGGGTAATGCCTTCTATTACCGCGGCGGTTATTGGCGGTGTTTCCATGAGTGGCGGCATTGGTAATATTACCGGCGCTATCATCGGCGGCCTGCTCATGGGGGTTATCTCCTTCAGCATCAACCTTTTAGGTATCTCTTCCTTTTGGGAGCAAATTGTTACCGGTTCGGTGGTGCTCATTGCCGTTTCGGTGGATATCATCCGCAGCATTAAACTTAGAAACCAATAAAACGCCTATATAAAGAAAGGGAGAAGCTTTATGAAGTACGGTATTGTCTATGGCTACTGGAACAAGGATTGGGAAGGCCCCTGCGAACAGACCATTGTTCGTGCCGCAAAAAACGGCTTTGACTACCTGGAGGTATTCGCCCAGCGCCTAACCACCCTGCCCCAGGCTGAGCTGGACAGCATAAAAAAGTGTCTGGCTGAAAACAACATGGAAATGACCTACCTGGTGGGGCTGGATAGCAGCCACGACGTTGCTTCTTTGGATGAGAGCAAGCGGCAGGCCGGTATTGCACTCCTGAAAAAAATGCTGGATACCATTGCCTACATGGGTGGCAAAAAGCTCTCTGGCATTAACTTTGCCGGCTGGATGAGTTTTGATTACTGCACCCGCAAGCCCGAATGCCTGGAAGCCAGCCTAAAAAGCATGAAGGAAGTTGCCGACTACGCCAAGCCCCTAGGCATTGAAATTAACTTAGAAATTACCAACCGCTTCGAACAGTTTCTGCTAAACACCTCGGCCGAGGCGGTGGCCTATGTGGAGCGGCTGGGCTGCGATACCGTAAAGGTGCTGCTCGATTCCTTCCACATGATGCTGGAGGAAGACAACAGCGCCGAGGCTATTCGCCACTGTGGCAAGCACCTGGGCCACTTCCATGTGGGCGATAACAACCGCAAAAACCCCGGCAAGGGTATGATGCGGTGGGACCTAATTGCCGAGGGCCTCAAGGCCATTGGTTACGACGGCTACATAACACTGGAACCACTGGTGCTCACCGGGGGTACCGTTTCTACCGGCAGTAACATTTGGCGGGATATGACCAACGGTGCCAGCCCCGAGCAAATGGATCAGGACGCTCGTGACGGCCTGTCCTTTATAAAAAACCTGCTAGCTTAAATTTGCAATATCACGTTGCCTCCTTGCAGGGGCTCCCCCGCCCCCCGTTGGGTGACGGGGGAGCCACATGCTCATCTTGAAGAAAGGACGCAAGCGCATGAAAAATGGATATTTTATAGGGTTAGACTCCGGCACATCCGGCATAAAAGCCGTGCTATTTGATACGCAGGGCAATGAAATCTTTAAGAAAGGCTTTCCCCTTACAGCGATACAGCCGGTGGAAAACTGGTTTGAGGAGGATGTAGGCGAAATTTGGGAAAAGGCCAAAGCCTGCATTCAGGAAATTACCGCCCACTACCCCGCACAGGAGATTCTGGGCATTGGCATTACCGCTCAGGGCGACGGGCTGTGGATGTTGGACGAGGATGGCCAGCCCGTACGCAACGGTTGCTGCTTTTGCGACGGCCGCGCCACCAAAGAGCTGGAAGCCTGGAACAACGACGGCACCACACGCAAGGTGTTTGACCTAGCCGGCACCCGCATGTTTACAGGCAACCAAGGCTGCATTGTAAAGTGGTTTGAACGCAAGGAGCCCCAAACGCTTGAGCGGGCCAAACACCTTATGCACTTAAAGGATGTGCTTTTCCTAAAGCTTACGGGTACCGCCACTACCGACGCTACTGACCAATCGCTGGTGTTTATTGATATGCAAACCCGCGATTATAACCCGGCCCTTTTCGAACTGTATGGTCTGAGCAAATTTCGCGAGAAGTATCCTCCTATTAAAACAGCACTGGAAAACAAGGCCCTGGTGCTGGGGCCGCTTGCTGCCGAGCTGGGCCTAAGCCCCCAAACGCTGGTTACCTCCGGCCCTATGGATGTTGCTGCCTGTGCACTGGGTGCCGGCGTGGTGGAGGATGGCCACTGCTGCACCATTATGGGCACCGCTGCTCTGCACGAAATGGTAATCTCTAAGCCTAATAATGATGAAATTTTCGCCGGTATGACAGTAACACATGTTACCGACGACCGCTGGCTGCGTCTTATGGCATCCATGGCCGGCACACCCAACCTACAATGGGCCATTGATACCTTTGGCGGCGAATTGAAAGAAAAGGCCAAACAAGCCGGTCTGCCTATTTACGATTATATCGAAGGTATGGTGGCCGATATACCCATTGGCGCCAACGGCGTGTTATACCACCCCTACCTTTTGGCGGGCGGCGAGCGGGCACCTTTTATTAATTTTAATGCCAAGGCAAGCTTTACCGGCATTTCGTCGGTAACCACCCTGGCCGACATTCTGCGTGCCTGCTACGAAGGCGTTGCTTTCGCCATGTTGGATTGCTACAGCCACATGCCACAGGAAGTGCAGCGCATTACCCTGTGCGGCGGCGGTGCGGCCAGCAAACTGTGGTGCCAGATATTTGCCGATGCGGTGGGCAAAACGGTGGTAACGGTAGAAGGCGACGAACTAGGTGCGAGGGGCGCGGCCATGACCAACGCGGTGGCACAGGGTGTTTTCTCTGGCTTTGCCGAGGCAATTGCCAGCGTGGTAAAGGTAAAGGATATCTACCACCCCAACCCACAGAACCATAGCCTTTTTCTTCGGTATTATAAGCTCTATAAACGCACCTACGAGCTGATGGCCGAAAGTTGGAAGTTGCGGCAAGAAATTTTATTTGAAGAATAAGGGGGAAAGCCGCTTGTATATTGCAAAGGGCAACCACCGGGTGGAAAAGCGTCAAAACCCTCGGGGCGGTACCGGAGAGCTAACACTGCACCACCTAATGGAAGCCCCGCAAATGCTGGGGCATGGGCGGCTGGCCAGCCTTTCGGTACTGCCGGCGGGAGCTTCGCTGGGCTTTCACCTGCATAAGGCAGAAGCTGAATTTTTCTACATTTTACGCGGGTGCGCCAAAATTTTCGATGGCGCGGCCGAATATGTTTTGCACCCCGGCGACAGCTTTTACACAGGCGAAGGCCAGGGCCATAGCGTAGCCTGCCAAGGGCAGGAAACACTAGAATATTTTGCAATTATTTTAAGTAAGTAGTATTACCTGGGTGCGCTGGATGGCGCTAAAAACTCTTCCCCAGTATAGGACATTTCAGTTTATACACTACACTTATGGCAGGCTTAAACTATAAAATTTATTTTGCCGGAGGTTTATAAACTAAACCTCCGGCAAACTTATTTTGGTGTTTCCAAAACCAGCCAACTGCACAAGAGCAGGTAATAAATTAATTTGATTTCTACAAGTTTTTATAGTATTATTGTAATGTTAAATTTTAAACTAATTGCAAAAGGATCGTGCCGCATGAACAACCTACTTAGCCCTGAACTCATTCGCCGACTCATTGACCATACACCCGTGGCATACATCATTTTAGACCATAACTTTCAAATTCACTATATCAACGACTATTTCTTAAAGCTG
>CAYYOY010000131.1:0-5562 GCA_964473265.1 uncultured Oscillospiraceae bacterium | reverse complement strand
GGGACGGCCGCTTCACCCGCTTTAGAAGTATGGAGTACATTCGCCATGAGTAAAGAGGCACTGGTAGCCATTGGCAAATATTGCATGCTGCAAAAGGGCGACAGAGTAGCCGTTGCCGTTTCCGGCGGGGCCGATTCCGTTGCTTTGCTGCACCTTTTAGCCGGCCTACGCGGCCCGCTGGAGCTTGAACTGCTGGTCTGCCATGTAAACCATTCGCTGCGCGGCAAAGAAAGCCTGCGCGATGCGGCTTTTGTCCGCAGGCTTGCCCGGTGCTACGGTTTGCCCTGCCGGCTGCTCACACTGCCCCCCGGCAGCCTGCGCAGCGCCACCGGCCGCACCCCAGAAGAAGCCGCTCGCAGCCTGCGCTATGCCTTTTTGCAGCGGCAGGCGGCAGGCGGCAAAATTGCCACCGCCCACACCGCCAGCGATAATTTAGAAACCGTCCTCTTCCACCTGGCCCGCGGCACCGGCCTGGGCGGGCTGTGCGGCATTCCCCCCGTGCGGGGCAATATTATTCGGCCATTTATTACCACCACCCGCAGCCAGGTAGAAGCCTACTGTGCCCAGCACCGGCTGCATTATATTACCGATAGCTCTAACCTTACCGACGCCTACACTCGCAACCGCATTCGCCACCACATTGTGCCCGAGCTGCTGCGCATTAACCCCAATGCCGAACAGGGCGTGGCGGAAATGTGCCGCCGCCTGCGGCAAGATAAAGCCTTTCTTCACCATGAAGCTCGCGAGGCCGCCGGGCATTTGCGCCGCCCCGAAGGCTACGACCGCCAGGGCTTTCTGGCATTGCCGCCTGCGCTGGGCTCTCGTCTGCTGCTTGCTCTCATGGCGCAGGCAGGTGCTACACCCAACGCCCGCAGTGTAGAGCTTGCCATGCTGCTCGTTCAGCAGGGCTGCGGCCGCCTTACTTTGCCGGGCGGCAGGCGGCTGTTTGCCAACGCAAACCACTTTGGCCTGGTGCAGCCGGCGGAACCGGTGCCTTATTTTGAGGTTCAGGTGCCGCCTATTTACCATAATGCTATACAAAATTGCCAAGTATTGGAACGAGAACTGCAAATTTCTTGTAGCAAATGGCAGTATTTGCCCGAGGCATACAATTCGCTATTAAAAAACGCCATAGATTATGATAAAATAACAGGTAGTGTTATTTTGCGCCAAAAACTGCCGGGCGACCGTTACACCCCTGCCCTGCGTGGCATGGGCAAGCCGCTGAAAAAGCTTTTCAACGAAGCCGGCCTCACCGCCCAAGAACGCAGCACCCGCCTGGTGGCCCAGGATAGCAAGGGCATTATTTGGGTAGAGGGCTTTGGCTGCGATATCCGGGTAGCGCCGGGTGAGAACACCCGCTGGCTTGTAACAATAGAATAATAACGGTGCTTGCTTGAGCAGCTGCAGGCGTTCCTGCAAACACAAGCAGCCCATGTCTTACGGCCTTTATTAATCTTTTTAATTAAAGAATTTTTTCGGAGGAATTGGTATGCAGCAGGATGTGCAAAGCGTTCTTATTTCACAGCAACAGCTAACTGAAAAAATAGCAGAGCTGGGTGCGCAAATTAGCAGCGATTACAACAATAAAAATTTAATGATGGTCAGTGTGCTGAAGGGTTCGGTCATATTCATGGCCGACCTTATGCGTGCTATCACCATTCCCACACGCATTGACTTTATGTCGGTTTCCAGCTACGGTTCGGGTGTAAATCACTCCGGCGTGGTAAGAATACTGAAAGACTTGGAAATTTCGGTAGAAGGCTACGACTTGCTAATTGTTGAAGATATTTTGGATAGCGGCAAAACCCTTTCGTACCTTATGGAAATGCTTGGAAATCGCAACCCCAGCAGCATTAAAATTGCCACCCTGCTCGATAAACCCTCGCGCCGGCAGGTGGATATTAAGCCCGATTATGTGGGCTTTACCGTGCCCGACGAATTCGTAGTGGGCTACGGGCTCGATTACGACGAACATTACCGCAACCTGCCCTTTGTGGGCGTGCTTAAACCCGAAGTTTATACCCAAAATACCTAAGAGGCTGCCCAACTACCGGGCGGCAGAGGCTGGCCGCTGCCGGCCATTTGCAAGCCATTTCACCGGACAGGAGTGAACACGTTGACACCCAAAAGAAATACAGGGCTTTGGATCTATCTGGGCGTGTTTGTTACGCTCATTATAGCGGCCACCGTGCTTTTTACCACAAAGGCCACACCAGAGCCGCTAAACTATAACGAGGTTATCAAATATTTCCAGGACGAGAAGGTAACCGAATACTCGCTGGATTTCGGCTCCGGCCGGCTGATAGCCACCGTGCTCAAAGAGGACGACACCAAGGACATTATTCAGTATGATGTTCCCAGTGTGTATGTTTTCCTCGACGATACCCACGAGCTGGTAAAGGCGCAAAACGCCCGCACCCCCGGCAGTGTGGCACAAAAATATATTCCCGCGCCGGTGCAGCCGTGGTACGCTTATATGCTGCCTACGCTGTTGCTGGTGGGCGCGCTGTTGCTGCTTTACTTCCTTATGATGCGGCAAAACCGTGGGCAGGGAAGTGTGCTGGGCTTTTCTAAGGCCAAGCCCCGCCAGGGCGACGACGGCCGCAAGGTAACCTTTGCCGATGTTGCCGGTGCCGACGAAGAAAAGCAAGAACTGGTGGAAATTGTAGATTTTCTGCGCAACCCCAGCCAGTTTAACGACCTTGGCGCACGCATCCCCAAGGGTGTGCTGCTCATGGGCCCTCCCGGCACAGGTAAAACCCTGTTGGCCCGCGCCGTGGCGGGTGAAGCCAGCGTGCCCTTCTTTTCCATTTCGGGTTCCGATTTTGTGGAAATGTTTGTGGGCGTGGGTGCTTCCCGCGTGCGCGATCTTTTCGAGCACGCCCATAAAAGCGCCCCGGCTATCATTTTTATAGACGAAATTGATGCCGTGGGCCGCCACAGAGGTGCCGGCTTGGGCGGCGGGCACGATGAACGCGAACAAACACTAAACCAGCTGCTGGTGGAAATGGACGGCTTTGGCTCCAATTCGGGCGTTATTGTAATGGCCGCCACCAACCGTAAAGATATTCTCGACCCCGCGCTGCTGCGCCCCGGCCGTTTTGACCGCCACATTGTGGTAAATTACCCCGACCGCAAGGGCAGGGAAGAGATACTAAAGGTGCACGCCCGCAACAAGCCCATCGGGCCGGATGTAGACCTGAATGTAATTGCAAAAACCACCATTGGCTTTACGGGGGCAGACCTTGAAAACCTGCTCAACGAAGCTGCACTGCTGGCCGGCCGCCGTAAGCGCAAGGCTATTACAATGTCTGAAATTGAAGAAGCCACCATTAAGGTAATTGCCGGCCCGGAAAAACGCAGCCAATCGGTTACCGAAAAGGCCAAGCGTCTTACCGCCCTGCACGAAGCGGGCCACGCAATTGTAACCTACTTCTGCTCCTCGCAGGATAAAGTACACCAGGTTACCATTATTCCGCGCGGTGGTGCAGGCGGCATGACCATTTCGCTGCCTAAGGAAGACATTATGTACCGCACCAAAAAGGAAATGAACGAAAGCATTGCCGTGCTGCTGGGTGGCCGTGTGGCCGAAAAGCTGGCGCTGGACGATATTTCCACCGGTGCTTCCAACGATATTGAACGGGTTACCGCCACCGCCCGCGCCATGGTTATGCGCTATGGCTTCTCTGAAAAGCTGGGTACGGTGGTGTACGGCACCGACCAAACCGAGGTTTTCTTGGGGCGCGATTTTGCCAACAGCCGCAACTTCTCGGAAAGTGTTGCAGCCGAAATCGATGCTGAAATCCGCGGCATTATTGACGATGCTTACGAGCGCGCCACCGATATCATCACCGAGAATATGGAAAAGCTGCACCAGCTTGCAGAATATCTTATCCGCAACGAAAAGATAGACGGCGAAGGCTTTGAAACCTTTATGGCCACCGGCGTGCTGCCAGAAGATAAGCCGGCCCCCGTGCACAAGCCGGAAGAAACGCCTGAAGACGGCGAGCCCGAGCAGCCCAATGTGGCGCCCGAAGCCACCCCGGCCGACCTTTTCGCGCCCCCGCAGCCCCCGCAGAACGACCTACAGGCTCCGCCCCAATAAACCACCGGGAGTGTTCTCCGCCGGCAACGCCTGCCATTCCCGCAGGGAAGTGCAGCAAGCCCCGGAGGCACTCCCTACCATTTGCAGGCGTTTTGTGGCCTGCCGGGAGGAAGAAAAATGCCCAAAAAACCCGACAGCCAGTATGGCAACCAGAGTATCTCTGCCCTGAAGGGCGCCGACCGTGTGCGCAAACGCCCGGGGGTTATCTTCGGTTCGGACGGCATTGAAGGCTGCCAGCACTCGGTGTTTGAAATCCTTTCCAACTCAATAGACGAAGCCCGCGAGGGCCACGGCAATATCATTCACATTACCACCTTTCTCGACCATTCGGTGGAAGTGGAAGATTTTGGACGTGGCATTCCGGTGGAATACAACGAAGCCGAAGGCCGCTACAACTGGGAGCTTGTGTTTTGCGAGCTTTATGCAGGCGGCAAATATAACAACGACCAGGGCGAAAATTACGAGTTTTCGCTTGGCCTTAACGGCCTTGGCCTGTGCGCCACCCAGTATGCCTCTGAAAGCATGGAAGTAGAAATCTTCCGCGACGGCAACCGCTACACCCTAGCCTTTGCCAAGGGCGAGCCGGTAGGCACCCTGCACAGCGAAGCCACCACCCGCAAAAAAACCGGCACACGCATCCGCTGGCGGCCCGACCTTGAAGTTTTTACCGACATTGCCATTCCCTACGAATATTACACCGATATGCTCCGCCGCCAGGCGGTGGTAAACGCGGGGCTTACCTTTGTGTTGCGCCGCCAGCAGCCGGGCGGCAAATTCAGCGAGGAACGCTTTTGCTACCCCAACGGCCTGGTAGATTACCTAGCCGAAACAGCGGGGGAAGAAACGCTAACCCCCATTCAGTTCTGGCAGAGCGAACGTGTGGGGCGCGACCGTGAAGATAAGCCCGATTACAAGGTGCGCCTTAGCGTGGCATTGTGCTTTTCCAACCGTGCCCATTTTACGGAATATTACCACAATTCCAGCTTTCTGGAACACGGCGGCGCGCCCGAGCGCGCGGTAAAGGTTGCCACTGTAGCCATGGTAGACGCCCTGCTCAAATCTGCCGGTAAATACCTGAAGAACGAAAGCAAAATTACCTTTCAAGATATTGAAGATTGTTTGGCGCTGGTTTCTTCCAGCTTTTCCACCCAAACCTCCTACGAAAACCAGACCAAAAAGTCGATTACCAATAAGTTTATCTACGAAGCGATGACCGACTTTTTAAAGCACCAGTTGGAGGTCTACTTTGTAGAAAACCCCGACGATGCCGCCCGCATTGCCGAGCAGGTGCTTATTAACAAGCGCAGCCGGGAAAACGCCGAAAAAACCCGCCTGAACCTCAAGAAAAAGCTGGCCGGCAGCATTGATATTTCCAACCGGGTGCAAAAGTTTGTAGATTGCCGCAGCAAGGATGTAGCCCGCCGCGAAATTTATATTGTAGAGGGCGACAGCGC
>CAYYOY010000130.1:0-5579 GCA_964473265.1 uncultured Oscillospiraceae bacterium | reverse complement strand
GGTTTGGTGAAATTAAAATTTGGAAAAAATGACATTTACTTCTGCTTCAGGAACATGCGAGTGGATATAATGGTATTTTAGGTAATCTTATTGAGCTACCTCCCCCCAAATTAATAAAGGATGTGTTCTTTTGCAGCCTAAAATATCGGTAATTATTCCGGTTTATAATGCTGGATTGTACTTGCGCGAATGCTTGGATAGCGTGGTGGACCAAACGCTAAAAGAAATTGAAATAATCTGTGTGGATGATGGCTCACAGGATGATTCCATATTAATTTTAGAGGAATATGCGGCGAGCGATAAACGCTTTACTATTCTAAAACAGACACACCAATTTGCCGGAGTAGCCCGTAATAACGGTATGCAAATAGCACAAGGGGAGTATCTACTGTTTCTAGATTCAGACGACTACTTTGACCGGCAGATGTTAGAAAAAAGTTATCAGAGGGCAAAGGCATTTGAAGCAGATATCTGTGTGTTCCGCGCCCAAGCAATTGACCAGCAAACAGGCGTAATTAATGATTTTCCAGCTACATGCAGACTGCTTCTTGCTCCTAAAGATGTCGTGTTTTCCCGCAAGAGCAATCCCAGAAATATCTATTGCTTTACAACGCCGGCACCTTGGAACAAATTATTTCGCAAAGCATTTTTGCAGCAGCAGGGCCTTTGCTTTCAGCCAATACAAAATACAAACGACTTACTATTTGTAATTTTAGCTCTTAGTACCGCAGAGCGCATTATTACATTGGACGAATGTTTACTTACGTATCGCACCAATACCGGTACTTCACTGCAAGCAACTCTTTCCAACGACCCACTAATTTTTTATAATTCCTTGACTATGTTGAAAGAAGAACTTATTACAAGGGGCATCTTTAATAAGCTTGAACAGAATTTTATTAATCTTGCATTAAATACTTGTCGCCATAACCTGCATATGCAGAAAACGCAAGAATCTTTTGAAACAGTTTACTATTTTTTGCGTAATGAGGCTTTTCCTACCCTTAAAGTTAACGATAAAAACAGAGAATATTTCTATGCATATGCGCCTGACAACTTCGACTGCCAGAATGATATTAACAGGTTAGAACCATCGAAGTATATTAAGAAATATGGTTTATTACAGGCAAAAAACAAGAAGCTAAATACTTTTTACTGGTTAAGGTGTAAGCTGCGTGGCGGCCTGCATTGTATTCGTGAGTACGGCATTATTTATACGCTTAAGTTATTCTTCCAAAAGCTCTATAAAAAAGTCTTTCTGTAAGGGGTGGGATTGCAATGCACCCAAAAATTTCAGTCATTATCCCGGTTTATAACACAGAACAATATCTATATGAGGCAATTTCAAGCATTACGCAGCAAACTCTACCCGATATAGAAATTATTTGCGTGAACGATGGCTCTACAGATAGTTCGCGCGAAATTTTGGGCGAGTTTGCAAAAAAGGATAGCCGAATTGTTCTCATTGACCAAGAAAATAAGGGGCTTTCCGGTGCGCGCAATACCGGGCTTGCCAAAGCCACCGGCGAGTATATTTACTTTTTTGATAGCGATGATGTTCTGGAGCGCGATGCTCTGGAAGTATGCTACCAGGAATGTGTTGCGTCCAATTTAGATATTTTATATTTCGATGCTCACGTCTTTTATACTACCAAAGCTTTAGAAAGCCGGTTTCCGCACTATAAAGCCAAGTTTACTAGAAACGTTGCACCCATCGGCGTAGTAACTGGGCAACAAATGCTGGTGCACATGAAAGATAAGTTTCTGGTTCCGGTTTGGGTGCACCTCTATAGGCGCGATTTCATCCAAAAACATCAGTTATCTTTTTATGAGGGCATCATTTATGAAGATAACTTGTTTTCAATGAAAGCAGCGCTATTGGCCGTGCGGGTGCAATATAAAAACAGGGTTCTGTTTCACTATAGAATAAGAGAAAATTCAATTATGACGCGGCCACTCGAGGTGCGAAATGTAAGAAGTTATTTCATTTGCTATTTTGAGTTGTTGCTATTCTTAAAAGAAATAACCTTTGAAAATAAAGAGGTATTGCGGCAAGTAAGTTGGCAAATGAAGGGCTATTTAAACACCTGCAAACGGTTTTATAGGCAAATGGGGGGCGAAGTCTCTTTTCAAGAGCTGGAAAACCCAATGTTGGCCTGCCTATTTTATCAGCTAATAGAAAATCAAACATCTGAAGGCCAAGCTCTGCTTAGAAAAGGTTTTAGCTCCATAGCGGACCACGGCTTTTTCTATACGGCCAAATTGGCCTTCAAAAGGCTATTCGGACGAATTTAAGGGAGGTCTAAAACGTGTCGCCAAAGGTATCTGTAATTATCCCGGTGTATAACGTAGAGCCCTATTTGCGCGAGTGCCTAGATAGCGTGGTAAACCAGACCTTGCAAGAAATTGAAATTATCTGCGTGGACGATGGTTCTACCGATAATTCTCGTGCTATTTTGCAGGAATATGGCAATAAGGATAAAAGGATAACTATTCTAACTCAAGAAAACTTGGGTTCTGGTAAAGCAAGGAATTTAGCACTTGCGCAGGCGAGTGGAGAGTTTGTTGCCTTTATGGATGCAGATGATTTTTATCCAAATGCCATGGTGCTTGAGCGTTTATACAATTCTGCACAGCGCACAGGCGCAAAGATATGCGGCGGTGTGCGTGTTACCAATGTTAATGGAAAACATTCAAAAAACCAGGAATTTAATCGCCACTTTTGTAGCGAAGGCATGCTGGAATATGCCGATGTACAGTTTGATTATCACTATCAAAGGTTTATATTTTCTACTGACCTTTTGAAAAGCAATAATATTCTTTTCCCCGATTATCTTCGCTTTCAAGATCCCCCGTTTTTCGTCCGAGCCATGATTGCTGCCGAGCAATTTTATGCTATTACTGATGAAGTATATTGTTACCGCTGGGGACATCAGAATATCAATTGGAGCTTTCGCAGGGTGAACGACATGGTGCGCGGCTTGACAGACAACTTAATATTATCTCGCGAGCATGGGCTTTCAATTTTACATATAGTATGTGTGGAAAGAATGAATAAAGATTTTTGCGCGACGATTTGTAAATCGTTACAGCAAGGCAATGTTGAGCTTCTTGAGCTTTTGGCCCGGTTTAATCAAATGATTTCAACAGAGCTCTTATTGCCGCAAGATAGTATTGCGCCGCCAAATTATATTATTACCCCGCTAAAACATTTGTTGGGTGGGTTAAATGTTGCCCCGCCTCGCAAAGGGCTTCTCCATAAATTTCCCACTGCGCTGCGCTACTGCCGAGAGCATGGCATGCGTGCCACTATAGCCCGTGTTGTGCTGGAATTGAAAGGGCGGGTTCCTAAAAAAACAGCTAAATGACCCTTTGCCTTTGCAAGGGTACTCGCCTTTATTGATACATAAAAGAATATGAAATGCCGAGCAATTTGGCAGGGGGAGCATAAAATGAAAGTTGCAGTCGCCGGTACAGGTTACGTGGGGTTGGGGGCCGCCGCGGTGTTGGCTCACATAGGGCACGAGGTAATTTGCGTAGATGTAGACGAGCACAAGCTTGCCCGCCTGCGCCAGGGCGAGTGCCCCATTTACGAACCAGGCCTGCCCGAGCTGCTGGCGGCCAACCGCGAAAGCCTTACCTACACTACCAATTATGCCCATGCCTATGCCCATGCCGAAGTTATTATTATTGCCGTGGGCACCCCCGAAAAAGCCGACGGTTCCGCCAACCTTAGCTATGTTTACACGGTGGCCGAGCAAATTGCCGCCCATGTTGCCACGCCCTGTGTGGTGGTGGTTAAATCTACCGTGCCTATTGGCACCAACGATAAACTGGAAGCCTACCTGCGGGCCAACCTGCAGCACGATGTGCCGGTGCATGTAGCATCTAACCCCGAATTTCTTTCCCAGGGCACCGCTGTGCGCGATATGCTACAGGCCAGCCGAATTGTAATTGGCACAGAGGATGCACAAGCCCGCAGCGTTATGCAGGCGCTCTACGCCCCTCTGGGGCAACCCATGGTGCTTACCGACCGCCGCAGCGCCGAAATGATTAAATATGCCTCTAACGACTTTTTGGCCCTGAAAATTTCATATATTAATGAAATTGCCAACCTCTGCGAAATGCTGGGCGCCAATGTTTCAGACGTCGCCTACGGCATGGGGCTAGACCCCCGCATTGGCAACCAGTTCCTCCGGGCGGGCATTGGCTACGGCGGCTCTTGCTTCCCCAAAGATACCAAGGCGCTGCACTGGCTGGCCTGCTACCACGATTTCGAGCTGAAAACCGTAAAGGCTGCCATAGAAGTAAACGAAAACCAAAAACTGCGCCTAATTAAAAAAGCACGCAAATATTACGAATCGCTTTCCGGCCTTACTGTTGCGGTGCTGGGCCTTACCTTCAAGCCCGAAACCGACGATTTGCGCGACGCCCCCTCGCTCACCAATGTGCCGCTTCTGCTGGAAGAAGGCGCGGTTCTACAAGCGTGGGACCCTTGCGGTGCCGCACAGTTCCGCAGCCGCTTTCCGGGTAATATTTGGTATTTTGATACCCCGCAGCAAGCCCTGCAAAATGCCGACCTTTGCATGATCTTTACAGAATGGCCGCAGGTAAAGGCGCTGCGCCCGGCCGATTTTCAGGCAATGCGCCGGCCTATCATTTTAGACGGCCGAAACTGCTTCACCCTGCAGGATATGTCCTCAGCTGGGCTGGTTTACGATTCTATCGGCAGAAAAACCATTCACAACCTTGCCTAGCCATAGAGCTTCATACAATTGCCCTTGTACAGCCTTGCCAGCACAAGGTGCGGTGTTTATAACGATAATTACAGGCCAATTTGCGTAGCCAATTGTTCAGCCGTCATTTAATACTAATTCTACCGCCCCTCTGCATATATATGTCCCAAGACATATTGCAGAGAGGGTGTATGGACTTTGAAGGGTCTGCCCGAAGAACGAGCCGTAGAGCTTGCCAGGTACATTATTGAAAACAACGCCACTGTTCGCGCGGCAGCGGCCAAGTTTGGAATATCAAAGAGTACTGTACATAAAGACGTAACCGACCGGCTGAAACGTTTGGGCAGCCCACTGCACGCCCAGGTGGTACTGGTTTTAGAAAAAAACCGCAGCGAACGCCATATTCGTGGCGGGCTGGCAACCCGCCGGAAATTTAGCGCCGGCAAATAGGCCAGCCACACCACACCGGGGCGGAGCCACAAAGCGGCAGACCACCACCGGCCATAGCCGGCAACAGGTGGCTGCCCTTTTCCCGGCAATGCAATACAAAATGTATAATATAAGAATAAAATGAAATACTTGCAAATAGAGCCGCAGGCCCCGAAGGTTTTAGGCAAAAGGAATGCTTGCCCCTATAAAAAACGCCGTTTGCCCCACCTGTATCCGGCCAGAAAGCTCCTACAAAAAAAGTTGTTAAAAATTCCCCCAAGGCTATTGCCAAATAGCACAAAAACATATATTATGTTCTAGAACGAAGCGTGTTGCCGCTTTCTTCACACTGCGCACAACTGCACAATACAAGGAGGAGCGACTGTATGATTTTTGAAAAGGTGAGGGCAATAT
>CAYYOY010000129.1:0-5603 GCA_964473265.1 uncultured Oscillospiraceae bacterium | reverse complement strand
TCTAAGCTTTCTGTAAGCAGAGGGTCGAAGGTGAGATAACTTAAATTGCGACCGGTAATATCGCCGGTAATGCCAAAAATGTGCTTGGCACGTTCGTTAATAAGCACTATATTGCCCTCGGCGTCCACGGCAAAGAGTGCGTCATTCATATTATTTAAGATAGCGTCCAGTTTGTTTTTTTCCCGCACCAGGCCCGAAATATTACGTTCCAGTTTATCAGAAATATCGTTAATTTCGCTGGTAATCTGGTTAATTTCATCGTAGCTCGAGGTGGCAAGGGTGGGCGTGTAAACGCCATCGTTCAGCGATTGCAGGCTGTTGCGCAGCGTGGCAAGGGGCGCCAGAAACCTGCCGGCCACCCGCTGGCTTACAAACAGGCTAACAAGCCCTACCACAACAAACAGTAAAAGCAGCAGCGGCAGCGATTTTATAAGGTAACTGTTTATTGAGGCAATGGGTGTGGCCGCCCGGACGAAAACACTGCCGCCGGCTGTGGGCACTTGAAGGGCATAGTACATTAGGTTTACGCCCAAGGTGCTGCTGTAGCGCATAACCACCCGCGGCTGGCCCTGTAACGCCGCCTGCACTTCCTCACGGTTGAGGTGGTTTTCCAGGCTGGCCCGGTCCAGCGGGCGGGTATCTTTCAGCACCTGGCCGTCTTGCGCAATTATGGTAATACGCACCCGTTCATCCAGCTTGGGGCCAGAGGGGGCAGGGGCTTCCAAATTGACCCCCGTGCTGTAAAAGCCGGCGTAAATTTCGGCGTAGGTTATTACTGTATCTTTGGCAAAGGCCAGGTTGTTGGCGTAAGTAATGTAAAGCGAGGCGGCAAAAAAGCTGAGCAGCACCCCACAAATTAATAGAAAGTTAAGTAAGAATAAGCGTCGTTTCATGGCAACCCCCGTTCATCTTAAGGCCGGCTAAGCATGTAGCCTACGCTGCGCAGCGTTTGAATTTCGCATAGGCTGCCGGCTGCCGCAAGCTTTTTGCGTAGTTCTTTAATATGCATATCCAGCGTGCGTGTTTCACCCACAAAATCGCTGCCCCATACGGCGGCGAAAATATCTTCTCGCCCCAGCACCTGTTCGGGGCTTTGGCAAAGCAGGCGCAACAGGTTATATTCCTTGGGTGTGGTGGCAATAAGGTTGCCGGCTACCCAAACCTCGCGGCGGGCCTGTTGGATGCTTATATCGCCATAGCATAGATCATCCTGCTTGCTTTGCCCGTGCTTGCGCAGGTTGGCCTGTATTCTTGCCACCAGCTCTAGCACACCAAAGGGCTTGGCAATGTAATCGTCCGCCCCCAGGTTAAGGCCCTTTACCTTAGAAAGCTCTTCGCCCTTGGCCGAAACCATAATAACCGGAATGTGCGCTGTGGTGCGGTCGGCTTTCAACTGCTGCAAAATTTCAAAGCCGTCGGCCCCTTCCAGCATAATATCCAGCAGAATGATATCGGGCATTTGCTGCCCAAGCGTTTCAAAAAACGCTTCGCCCGTGGCAAAGCAGGCCACAGCAAAGCCTGCGCCATCCAGCGCATAGGTGTAAAGCTCGCGTATCGCTGCTTCGTCCTCTACCACAAACACTTTCGCTTTCAAGGGCTGCCTCCCACTTTTTTGGCGCAGGGCGCCTATTTTCGGCTACCTGTAAGAGCATAGGTAACCCATTCGCCAATGTTTACAGCGTGGTCGCCAATGCGCTCTAGGTATTTTACAATTGTCATAAATAAAATAAATTCTTCGGCGTGGTCGGGGTCTTGCTTAATGGCCTGGGTAAGGTCGGCCATGGCAATGTTAAAGAGCCGGTCAACTTTATCATCGGTAGTGTCTAGGCTTTGGGCCAGCGCAAGGTCGTGGTTAATGTAGGCCTGCACACCGTCTTTTACCATTACAATAACAATGGCCGCCATTTGTGTAATGTGCTCCAGCTTACCCAAGTGTTGCTGCTTACCAATTTGCAGCACAATCTCGGCAATGTCGCGCGCCTGGTCGCCAATGCGCTCTAGGTCGGTTATCATTTTTAAGGCGGCCGAAACTTCCCGGAAATCGCCCGCTACGGGGTGTTCGAGCAGCAAAATTTTTAGGCAGTCCTGCTCAATGTCACGCTCCAGCGTGTCTATCAGGCGTTCTTCGTCTATTACCGCTAGGGCAAGCTCATTGTCGCGCTTTTCCAGCGCGCCAATGCACTTTTCTATGGTGAGCTCAATATGCCGGCACATAAGCACCAGCTTGTCGGAAACGTCCCGCAGCTCGCGCTCGTACCTGGCTCGTATTGACATGCTCATCATACTCCTTTTTATGTTATTTTACAATTGCTAGGGTTTATCCGAACCGGCCGGTAATGTAATTTTCTGTGCGGGTATCCTGCGGGTTCTTAAAAATTTGCTCGGTGGGGGCGTATTCTATCATCTCGCC
Source organism: uncultured Oscillospiraceae bacterium (assembly GCA_964473265.1). Taxonomy (GTDB): domain Bacteria; phylum Bacillota; class Clostridia; order Oscillospirales; family Ruminococcaceae; genus Heteroruminococcus. The sequence goes on along the minus strand of CAYYOY010000129.1, from coordinate 3,193 downwards.
CAGCAGGAAGAAGGCGGTTTTATCGCTGATGCGGGTGGCCTGCTGCATGTTATGGGTTACAATTACAATGGTATAATCGGCCTTCAACTCGTTGATAAGCTCTTCAATCTTACCGGTAGAGATAGGGTCCAGCGCGCTGGTGGGTTCATCCATTAGCAGAATTTTGGGGCTGGCGGCTAGTGCCCGGGCAATGCACAGCCGCTGCTGCTGCCCGCCCGAAAGGCCCAGAGCGTCGCGCTTAAGCCTATCCTTTACTTCTTCCCAAATGCTGGCCTGACGCAGGCTGCGTTCTACAATTTCGTCCAACTGTGCCTTTTTGCGTATGCCAAAGATGCGGGGGGCAAAGGCAATGTTATCGTAAATGCTCATGGGGAATGGGTTGGGCTTTTGAAACACCATGCCCACCTCTTTGCGCAGTAGCGTTACGTCGGTATCTTTGGCGTAAATATCTACCCCGCCTATGGTAATTTTGCCGGTAATGCGGCAGCCTTCTACAAGGTCGTTCATGCGGTTAAAGGTTTTTATAAAGGTAGATTTTCCGCAGCCCGAAGGGCCAATGAAGGCGGTAACCTCACGTTCGGCTATATCAATATTCACATTTTTCAGGGCGTGAAAATCGCCATAGTAGAGGTTGCAATCGCGCACGGTAATATTAAAGCTGTTGGTCATGCATTCAGCCCCCTTTTCTTAAAGGCATTGCCCACGGCAGTGGCAATTAAATTAATAAAAACCACTAGCAGCAGCAATACCACACCGGTGGCCGCTGCTTGTTCTGGGTAGCCGTGGCTGCCAAAGTAGTAAACGTCCAGCGCCAGCGAAGTGCCGGGCGAGGCCAGGCTTTGGGGAATTTTATTTACCACCATGCCAATGGTAAGAATGAGCACGGCACTTTCGCTAATTACCCGGCCTATGGCCAAAATGAGCGCTGTAACAATGCCGCTGGTGGCGCAGGGCAGCACTACACTAAAAATGGTGCGCACCTTGCTGCTGCCCAGGGCAAAGCTGCCCTCGCGCAGGCTTACCGGCACAGCCAGCAGGCTTTCTTCGGTAGAGCGCACAATAACAGGCAGTATCATTACCGCCAATGTAATACCGCCGCCTATCAGCGAATACTTCAGCCCCAGTGCCACCACAAACACCAGGTAGCCGAATATGCCGTACACAATGCTGGGAATGCCGGCCAGTGTTTCGGTGGCAATGCGAATAGCCCGCACAAGCCGGTTTTGCCCGCCGGTATATTCGGTTAAGTAAATGGCACAGCCTATGCCAAGGGGGGCGGCGGTGGCAATGGCAATGAAGATGAGCGCCAGTGTGCCCACCAACGCGGGCTTAATGGAGGGTTCTTTGCCATATTCGCCAAACAGTAGCTGCATATTTACATGCGGCAGCCCGCGAAGTAGGATGAACACCAGCACGGCTGCCAGCGCCACCAGGCTAAGAAGCAAGGCTGCCTGGGCTACCAGCCGCCAGGCGGCAAATTTAAGCACTTGCCTTTTGTGCGGCGCGCTTGCGTCGGGCATGTTTGTTGCCCCCTTTGCTTTTAATGAGTGAAAAGCTAATATTTAGCAGGAGTGTAAAGAAAAACAGCACCACGCCGGTGGCCACCAAAGCGGTGGCTGCGTCGCCCGAAAGCTCGGTAGCACCCATGGCAATGTTAGCGGTAAGGGTACGCACGCTCTGGAACAGGCTTTTGGGCATAACCGGCGAACCGCCTATCACCATAATAACCGCCATGGTTTCGCCTATGGCGCGGCCAATGCTAAGCACCACAGCGGCCAGTATGCCACTTTTGGCGGCGGGCATCATCACGGTGAAAACCGACTGTTCCTTGGTGGCCCCCAGCGCCAGCGACCCTTCGTAGTAGCTGTTGGGCACGGCATGCAGGGCGTCTAGGCTTACGCTTACAATGGTGGGTAGTATCATAATGGCAAGCACCAGGCTGGCCGCCAATATGCCGTAGCCTACGCCGTTAGGCGAGAGCACATCTCGCAAAAAGGGGACGATGAGTATCATGCCAAACAAGCCAAAGATGACCGAAGGAATGCCCGCCAGCAGGTTGATAAGCTGGCGGATAGGCCCGACAGCCCGGACAGGGCAAAATTTATAGAGCGCCAGGGCGGTAAGCAGCCCTATACTTACACCAATACTGGTGGAAAGGGCAGTAACATATAGCGAGGCTACGATCATAGAAAGGATGCCGTAGCTCGCCGGCTCGGCTACAATATTCCATTTTGTGCCCAAAAGAAACTCAAAGAAGCCAATGCGCGCAATAAAGGGCAGCCCGTTGGCAAACAAAAACAGGCAAATAGAGGCCAGCGCCAGAATAGAAAAGGCGGCGCAAAACCAGAATATCCACCGCATGGCAGTATCGCGCGCTTGAAGAAAGCGAAGCGTTGTTTTCATAGTTCCCCCAACATGGCAAAAAGGAGGCTATGCCTCCCGGGGCCATTCCCCTTATTTTGCCGGTGTAATTTACTTTATGAGTTGCGACCACTTGGTAATGGCGTCTGCCTCAGCTTCTTCGTTGTAGACGTTTTTCAGCTGCTCCATGCCAATGTCGTTCAGGGGGTTGGCTTTGTTTACAATTACCGCAATGCCATCTTTGCAAACTACATAATGGGTGCAGGTGGGGGCTTTTTCTTGGTTAAATTCTTCGCTGATCATGCCGAAGGCGCTGGTGGAGTTATCGGCATTCTTGTAGCCGGTGCCGCTGCCGCCACCCGAAACACTTACCTTTACATTGGGCTGCAGTTTTTCAAACGCGGCGGCCAGTTCAATCATTAAAGGCTGCAGGGAAGTGGAGCCCGAAACATCTATGCTGCCGGAAAGGCTACCGTCGATGGTGTAAGCGGCGGCGTTAGGGGCCATGGAAACGTACCCATTGTCACCGATAATTTTCTGTGCGTCGCTGCTCTGCAGGAAATTGAGGAAGGCTTTGTTTACGGCGTTGCTCAGCTCGGCTTCTTTGTATACCACCGAAAGAGGACGAGAGATTTTGTATGTACCGGCCTGAATATTGGCAATGGTGGCCTCTACGCCGTCTACAGTAAGCATTTTTACCTCGTCGGTTACATAGCCAAGGCTTTCATAAGCAATGGCGGCAGGGTTGCCTTTCACTTCAGAAAGAATGCCGGCAGTGCCTGTTTGAATAACCACATTGGCGGGGTCGGCCTTGCCTTTTAGGCCAATGAGT
>CAYYOY010000128.1:0-5629 GCA_964473265.1 uncultured Oscillospiraceae bacterium | reverse complement strand
CGGCCTGCCCGGCTTTGCTTTGCTGTGCGCAATAGTAAACCTAAGTTTACGGCCATGAATGTTTGCTGCCAGTTTTGGGCAGAGTAATAGCAACATCTTGCTAAACTTGGAGGATTTTTCATGGCTAACATTTCTTTGCGGGGCATTTACAAAGTATACCCGGGCAATGTTACAGCAGTAGATAATTTTAACCTGGAAATAGAAGACAAAGAATTTGTCGTGTTTGTAGGCCCCTCTGGCTGTGGAAAATCTACCACGCTGCGCATGATTGCCGGCCTGGAGGATATTACCCGCGGCGAACTTTACATTGGTGAAACGCTGGTGAACCACACCCCGCCCAAGGACCGCAACATTGCCATGGTGTTTCAAAACTACGCCCTCTACCCGCACATGAGCGTATATAAAAACATGGCGTTTGGGCTGGAGCTTCGCAAAACCCCCAAGGATGTTATCCGCGCTAAGGTTACCGAAGCTGCCAAAATATTGGATATAGAACGCCTGCTCAACCGCAAGCCCAAAGAGCTTTCGGGCGGACAGCGTCAGCGGGTTGCGCTGGGCCGGGCCATGGTGCGCAACCCCGATGTTTTCTTGCTGGATGAACCCCTTTCCAACCTGGACGCCAAGCTGCGCACCCAAATGCGCACCGAAATTGCCAAACTACACAAGCGCCTGGGCACCACCTTTATTTACGTTACCCACGACCAAATTGAAGCAATGACAATGGCCGACCGCATTGTCGTCATGCGCGACGGCTTTATCCAGCAGGTAGATACACCGCAAAACCTCTACGCGCACCCCGCCAATACCTTTGTGGCGGGCTTCATTGGTTCCCCGCAAATGAACTTTTTTGAAGTTACGATAGAACAACAGGGGCAGGAATTTGTGGCGGTGTTTGGCCGCTGCCGCCTGCCGCTGCCGGCCGAAAAGCTTTCTGCCGGCCTTGAAAAATATATTGGTAAACAGGTAGTTATGGGCCTGCGGCCCGAAAATATTACAGATGCTGCTGCCCCTGTAGGTGGCCCACTGCTGGGGCACATAGAAGCCACGTTGGAAATAAGCGAAATGATGGGCTCGGAATACTACCTGCACCTAAACAGCCAGGATACCAAACTGGTAGCCAAGGTGCCCACCACGCAAAACACACAGCCGGGTAGCAAGGTAGAGCTGACGCTGCTTATGGATAAAACCCACTTTTTCGATAAAGAGAGCCAACGCACCATTTGCAATTAATACAAGCTACTACTACTCTTACCACCCCGTGGCCGCGGGGTGGTTTTTGCTGCTAAGCAAAAACACCCAAGAATATAATTTTTATACTAGCGATACGTCGGTAAACCCGAAAAGCACGTCCTTGGCAAGCGCCTGTAGTTATCTTCATCGGTACATTCTCTAATGGTACAAAGTACTCTATTAAAAAGATGGCCGGAACCATCGGCTCCGACCATCTTACGCTATTTTGCGTTCTCTTTGGCCATTTGTAGTGCTTCAATAATTTCTCCAACGTCAATGGTACACGAGCTTTTCAGCTCGGCCACGTCGGGCACCTTGGTGTGTGCGTCGTCCTTCTTGGTGGTAGGCATGTTTACAACATCGTTCACACTTTTGCCAACCATCCATTTTTCTAGGGCGTCTATCTGCTCAAACCATTCCTTTTTAATAGGCGATGCGGTTTTCATGCCGTAATCGTCGCCTTTTTGCTTTTTGGTTTTTACAGGTTTGGCAATGTCGGTGGTTATTTTACCCTTGTCGTCAAAGTTTACATAAGCCTGCGCTACGTCAATGCTTATGCTTTTTATCTTGCCGTCGGCGTCAAATACTACCGAACATATGGTGGTGTTGGTTTGTGCTGCGCCTTCTTTATCGGCACCGGCGTCTTTCGAACCGGAAACCGAGGTTACAACGCCTAGGCCCTGAGTTACATTTCCGCCCACATTTAGCGGTGCAGAAGCAGTATCAGATTGGCTTGTAGTAGAAGACGAAGACGGTGCACCTGTAGTGGTACAACCGGCCAACGCCAGTATAAGCGCTACTGCCAAAGTTAAGCTAATTGCTTTTCCCATTGTAAAACCCTCCGTCTGCGCATGGGATGCAAGTATATATACCAATTCCCATTGCATTACTGCAATGCCGCATAGCGGCTGCAAAGCGCTTTGGCTCTTGCAGAACTGGCAGATGTTCCGGCGGCATTGCCGCTATTGGAACGAAAAAAAGGGTACATTCATTTTCATGAATGCACTCTTAGTATTCCACTGCCGGCCAAAGTTATTTGCCTTAGTATTTGGCATGCGTTTTGGTATTTTTTAAATCTGGTTCAGCAATGCTGGCACGGTTATGCCCTTTTTTTGCTTTGCCTTGAATTTCGGGCACGGGTGGTACATCATTTTTAGGGATATGCAGCTTATGGTTGCTTTCGGTGCCGTGGGGTTCGCGCGGGTCGGGCCTGCGCATTCCTGCTTTTGCCAAAAAAGTTCACCTCCGGTTAAAATTTTTACATAATGTGTTCTTTGCCACTGTCTTCTATAATTGTAAAGCCGGCCTTGCCCAGTTTGTTTTCCAGGGCGCCGTGGTCGGTGCCGGTGTTATCAAAATCGACTGCCACGTTGCCGGTTATAGTGTTTACGCTAACCGAAATAACACCGGGAATGGTATCTAGCAAACGTTTAATTTCGTGTGCGTCACGTTTGCCGCCTAAATTGCCCAGCGTAAAATATGCGCTTTCTTTCGACATTTCAATTCCTCCCAAGCATGGCTTTATGTTTAGTATTTTCGCAGTTGCAGCCGCTATGCAGCTGTTGCGCTTGCTGAATAGCGGCTGCAAATGCGAAAATAATAAACATGCAAGCTTCTATTTTAAAAGATTTAAAAACAAGCTTGGCTATTTCTAGAAAAGGTAGTATGATAAAATAAAAAAACGACGAATTTATAAATGAGGCACGCGCATGCCGGTTTTATTTGTAGATACCCCCCTCGGCCGCTTTGGCCTGGAAGAAGAGCAGGGCAGCATTACCCGCCTGTTGTTGCCCTCGGCCCAGCCCTTTGCCACCCGGGAACAGAATAGCACCCCCCTGCTGCAGGAAGCCCGCGACCAGCTTTTGGCCTACCTTGCCGGTAAGCAAACAAGCTTTACACTGCCCTTGCGGCCGGCCGGCACACCCTTTATGCAGCAGGTGTGGCAGGCGCTTTGCGCAATACCCTACGGCCTAACGGCCAGCTATGGCCAAATAGCCCGCGCTATAGGCCGCCCCACGGCGGCACGGCCGGTAGGCCTGGCCAACAACCGAAACCCTATTCCAATCTTTATACCCTGCCATAGGGTAATTGGCGCCAACGGTGCCTTGGTAGGCTATGGCGGCGGCCTTACCCTTAAGCGGCAGCTGCTGGCGCTAGAGCGCGGGCAACTGCCGGGCAGTGAAGAATATGCGTAAGCTTTGTATAAACCAAAAAGGCCGGCACTGCATGCAGCGCCGACCCGAGAACGGGGCATACTAATAGATAACGCATTGCTATGGCATAGTTTGCCTAAGCGGTTGGATATACTAAAACAAAGCCTTAATAACTGGCAAAAAGTGTAGTGCCGTAGCCCCAAATGGTGTCGGCATTGCTGGCGGTAAGAATACCCGCACCAATGTGGGTAAAGCCGGGGTTCATAATATTACGGTAGTGGTTGGGGCTGTTTTTCCACAGCTCAAACCATTCCTCGGCTGTCCACAGATAGCTACCCGGCTCGGTATACATGGCAATATTTTCGCCCGCCGTGGCAAAGTTAATGGGAACATCGTTGATGAGCACCGTTTTCCAGCTACGTCCGTCGGGCCGTTCGTGCAGGAAGTAGTTGTTGGTATACATTTCTCCGCTGCGAATCTTTGAAGCCTTGTTAAGGTTGGTGTCTACCTTCAGGGCATTTAGGCCATGGCTTGTCCGCTCTTGGTTAATAAGCTGAATGACGCGGCTTTCCACATTGGTTAAAAACTTGCTGCCGCCGGGCCCGGGGGTAGTAACCATAGGCTGCTGAGAAGCGCTGCTGGAGGCAGCTGTGTCGGTAGCGGCTTCTGCGGGAGCTGCTGCTGGTTCGACAGGCGCCGGTTGGGGCGCAGCCGCGCTGCTGCTTTCGCTGGCAGGTTGGGCAGGCAGGCTCGATTCCTCAGGCGTGGCCACAGGCTCGCCCGCTGTTTCGGGCAGGGAAGACGGCTCGTTGTCTACAGGCGGCGCAGAAATTTCTTGCGAAGAGCTGCTTTGCTCGGCAGAGGTGCTGCTGCTTATATCGGCACCCGACGGCGCACCGCAGCCCAACAGCACAATACAAAGTGCCAGAGCCACCAACAAAGCTGTAAAACAGCGCGAATGTTGCATAACAATAATCTCCCTTTCAGTGCATATTTCCAAAAACACATCCGGCAACTTCCGGCAATTGGCTAAAATACGACCATTTTTTAACATATAGCTTATTTATCATACATGCAACCAAAACTAAAGTCAATACTGCCTGTAGTTCTATAACAACAGCGAGGAAAAGCTATGAATAAAGAAAATATGAGAACCTATTTTTTCTACGCCACCGGTACACTGCTTATCTACTTTGCGCTGCAAAACCTGGGGCGCATTGGGCAGTGGCTTACGGTGTTGCTACGCATTCTAAGCCCCTTTATTGGCGGAGGGGTGCTGGCCTTTGTGCTTTTTCCGTTGTTTTGCGCCATGCGCCGCCTGCTGCGGCATGGCTGCCGGGTTACCAACGCCAGGGCGCTTTCGGCGCTTGCGCTGCTTTTAACCTACCTGCTGTTGTTTGCTTTAGTGTTTACGTTATTTTTGTTTGTTATCCCACAGCTTTCCGAGAGTGTTACGTTGTTTGTACAAAATTTTGAAAGCTATTTTCAAAACTTTAAGGCCGGTGTGGCAGGTGTTTCCAATTGGCTGGGCTTTGATATTTGGACCGGCCTGGAGGTGGAGGAGCGTCTCTACTCCTTTGTAGAAACACTGCCAAAACTCATTGCTGCATTTTTCCCCGAAATTGTCAGCTTTACTACCGGCGCAGTAAGCACAGTGGCCAATATCTTTTTGGGCATTGTGCTTTCGGCCTATATCCTGCTGGATAGAGAGCGTCTGGGCAGGCAGTTCCGCCGCATTTGCAGGCTGCTGCTGCCCGAAAAAATAAACGATAAGCTGTTCGATTTACTAGAGCTGGTGGGCAAAACCTTTTCCAACTTTATTACCGGCCAGCTTACCGACGCGGCCATTCTAGGCCTACTGTGTTTTTTGGGCATGAGCCTGCTGCGCCTGGAATATGCCTTTCTCATTAGCACCATTGTGGCGGTAACAAATCTTATCCCCATTGTGGGCCCGCTGGTGGGCAGCATTCCTGCCGCCTTTATTCTACTGCTTATTAACCCGCTGCATGCCCTGTGGTTTATTGTGTTTATTATTGCGCTGCAGCAGTTTGAATCGCACATTATCTACCCACGCATTGTGGGTAACTCCATTGGTCTACCGGCCATAGGGGTTATTACCGCCATTATTTTGGGTGGCGGGTTGTTTGGTGTTACCGGCATGCTGCTGGGCATTCCCGTGCTTTCAATTCTATATGAACTTTCGGGACGCTGGCTGCTGCACCGGGAAGAAAGGCTGGGCTAAAGCA
>CAYYOY010000127.1:0-5638 GCA_964473265.1 uncultured Oscillospiraceae bacterium | reverse complement strand
CATTTTACCAAATGCTGTGCTATGCTCAGAGCCAAACGGCTAAATATCTCTGTTTGCTAAAGCTTTTTTATTTTGTCTCGCGCGGCTTCGCCGTAGAACAATAAATTTAGAACGTCATCTGCGCGGGCTTACCCGCTGCCGCATTTCCTGCGCCAAATGGAAATTCAAGGGTTTTCATTGCAGATTCGTATAACAAATGTTGTGGAATTGGTTGCGCCATATGTGGTGGCTGCTCTATTTTGGCCGCCCTGGCTGCATACGTTTGCCGCCCCTTGTGCCGGCCAATGCACAGCGCCAGAACGGAGTGACAAAATGAAACTAGACACAGCTACCATGGCCGCCACGCTGCAAAGCTACACCTGCGAGATGGCCGAGCAGGTGCAGCGCAGCAATTTTGCTCTGCTTTCGGAAATTGCCGCCGCACTCATTGCCGCCAAAGAACGAGGCGCTACCATTTTCACAGCCGGCAACGGCGGCAGCGCTGCCACCGCTTCGCACATCTGCAACGACCTTGCTAAAGGCTGCCGCGTGGAAAACCGCGAGGGTTTCAAAGCCGAATGCCTAGTAGATTCCACCCCCGTGCTCACCTGTTTGGCCAACGATTTTAGCTACGAAGACGTTTTCGCTATTCAGCTGCGAACCAAAGCTCACCGGGGCGATGTGCTACTGGTGTTCAGCGGCAGCGGCAATTCCCCCAACATTGTGCGCCTGCTGCAAACCGCGCGCGAAATGGGGGTGTTCACCATAGGCTTTGGCGGGCGAAACGGCGGTAAAATGAAACCCCTGTGCGACCTGCTACTCATTGCCCCCACACAATCTATGGAGCAGCTGGAAGATATGCACATGCTCTATGCCCACGCACTGGCCTACACGCTGCACCAAACCCTGCAAGACCGTTTTGGCATTGAATACATACACTACCGCAACGCCCAACACCCCATTACCACTGCCCTTTTTGATTGGGACGGTACTGTAAGCCTCATCCGCCAAGGCTGGCGAGATGTAATGGTACCCTACTTTGTTGAAGTTCTTTCCGCCCTGAAAACGGGTGAGAATACCCCCGCTCTCACCACCCTGGTGGAAGATTTTGTAGACGAGCTTACCGGCAAGCAGACTATCTTCCAGTGCATTCGCCTGGCAGAAGAAGTTGCCAAACGGGGTGGCCAGCCGCTGCAGCCCCTTACCTACAAACAGGAATACCTGCGCCGGCTGGAAGCTACAATTGCCCACCGGGTGCAGGCGCTGCAAGAGGGCAGCATGCAACCCGACGAAGCCATGGTGCCCGGCAGCCGCCAACTGCTGGAGCTGCTTTCGGCCGCCGGGGTGCACTGCCACCTGGCCAGCGGCACCGACGAAGAGGACGTGCGCCGCGAAGCCGCTCTGCTCAAGGTAGACCACCTGTTTGCCGGCATACACGGCGCGCGCGACGAACAGCAGGAATGCTCGAAAGAGCAGGTGCTGCAAGAGCTGTTTGCCACGGGTACTCTTTCGCCCCACCAGCTGGTAGCCTTTGGCGACGGCTATGTGGAAATTGAGCTGGTGCACCAGTTGGGCGGCTATACCTACGGCGTGGCCAGCGACGAATACCGCCGCATGGGCATAAGCCAGTGGAAGCGCCAGCGCCTGCTAAAGGCCGGGGCCGACGCCATTATTCCCGATTTTGCCGAAGCCGGGCTGCTCTTTAAGCATCTAACGCAGGGGGTGTAGCGCTATGCCGTTTCAGGAATTCGACCGTTCGCGCCTGCTGGTGCTGCCTTTGGGCCAGCGCGTGCACGATGTAGACCGCAGTGTGCACCTGCAGCTTACCGACGAAATTGCCCCTATGGATGACCCACGGCTGGACACCCTGGCGAAAGCCGTGGTGGACGCCCGTACCCAGCACCAGGCCACCGTGCTGCTTATGTACGGTGCGCATGTCATTCGCACCGGCTGTGCCCTGCACATGATAGAGCTCATGAAGCAAGGGCTGGTTACACATTTCGCCACCAACGGTGCGGGCTCTATTCACGATTTTGAGCTTGCACTGTTGGGCAAAACCTGCGAAAGCGTGGCCCGCTATATAAGCGAGGGGCAGTTTGGCCTGTGGCAGGAAACCGGCCTGCTCAACGATATTGTAAAACAGGGCCTGGCCGACGGCCTGGGCTATGGCGAAGCGGTGGGCCGCTACATTTGGGAAAACAAGCTGCCCTACCGCGAGCAAAGTGTGCTGGCTATGGGCTACCACCTGCAGGTGCCCTGCACCGTGCATGTGAACATTGGCAGCGATATCATCCACCAGCACCCCAATTGCGATGGCGCAGCACTGGGCGCGGCTACCTACAAAGATTTTCTCATCTACTGCAACAGCATAGAAAACTTGGAAAACGGGGTGTTTTTCAACTTTGGTTCGGCGGTAACCGGGCCGGAAGTTTACCTAAAGGCGCTGGCCATGGCTCGCAATGTGGCCCACCAGCAGCAGCGGAAAATCTGCCATTTTACCACCGCAGTGTTTGACCTGCTGGCAATTCAGCAGGATGACAGCGTTTCTCAAACTCCGCCCAAAAGCGACCCGCGCTATTACTTTCGCCCCTGGAAAACCATTTTGGCCCGCACGGTGGCCGACGGAGGCCAAAGCCATTATATTCAGGGCGAACACCACCGCACGCTCCCCAACCTTACCCGCAAAATTCTGGCCAAATATGCCACCCGCTGAAGCAGGAAGGGAGAGCACCTATGAGCACGATACAACGCTGCCTTGCCCAGGCACCGCAAAAACGCATTGTAGTGTTTGGCGACCTTTGCCTGGATAAATATATCTACAGCAACCCTGCCCGCGACGAAGCATCTGTGGAAACCGGCCTGACAGCCCGGCAATTCCACGCCAAAAAGTGCTTTGCGGGGGTGGGAGGCACTATTGCGGCCAACCTTACCGCGCTGGGGGCACAGGTGGTTACCATTGGCAGCATTGGCGACGATGGCGAGGGCTACGATGTGGAACGCGCTTTACAGCAGCTGGGGGCCGACACCCGCTACCTGGTGCGCTGCGCAGGCCGCATGACCAACACCTACATGAAACCCATGATTGCCCGTGCCGACGGCAGCTTTGAAGAAAGCGGCCGGCTGGATATTAAAAACTTTACCCCCCTGGCCCAAAGCCACCAGGAACAGCTACTTGCCAACCTGCAGCAGGTGCTGCCCACGGCCGATGCCGTGCTGCTCACCGACCAATACCAAGAGCCCGATTGCGGCGTGCTTAGCAACTATGTGCGCGGCGAGGTCTGCCGGCTGGCCCAGCAGCACTCGGAAAAAATTTTCTATGCCGACAGCCGCGCCATCGTGCGGCAGTTTTCGGGCTGCATTGTAAAGTGCAACCATTTAGAGCTACTGCGCAGTTTTGGCCTGCCCGAAGAGCAGGGGGTAGATATTTCCCTGCTAACCGAACTGGCGGGTAAACTGCGGGCCGCAACCGGCCGCACGGTTTTCACCACACTGGGCGAAGCCGGCATGCTGGTGGTGGAAGAACAGTGCAGCCATGTTCCCGCCTTTCGGGTAGAAGGGCCTATTGATATTTGCGGCGCGGGCGATGCCACCAACGCCGGCCTGGTGCTAGGGCTCTGCCTAGGCCTTACACCGGTACAGGCCGCCCGGTTGGCTGCTGCCGTTTCGTCCATTACCATCCAGCAAATTGGGCAAACCGGCACAGCAAGCCCACAGCAGGTTTTACAACGACTTGCCGAGTAGCAAAAACTTTGCTTCTTTAGGCCGGGGCAGCCCGGCCTTTTTGTTTTGCTTGTGGCGGGTTTGACCGCAAAGCAGGGCGCGCGTGTATATTAAACCCGTCAAAAGTTTGGCGGAGTATTTTCATTACTTTTTTCAAATAATTATATTAGTGTGAAAATTTGTAATTGAAATGGCTTAAAAAAAAATTAAAACGGTAAAACTCACAAAAAATTTTCTGTAATATAAAAACTGATAGCAATATACAATAAAATTCCCCTTGACAAAGGCAAAGCAGTAGGGTAAATTGTGCTTGTAATGTAATGGATTACATAATTTGTTAAATTTCTTCCAGGTTCACAAACGGGGTTACGCAATGGTAAAAATAATAGACGTAGCAAAAAAAGCCGGCGTTTCGGTGGCCACTGTTTCGCGTGTAATTAACGGTACTGTTGGCGTAAGCAACGAAACAGTAAAGCGTGTGCAAGAGGCCATTGCCGCGCTCAACTATATTCCCAACCTCTCTGCCCGCAACCTGCGCCGCTTTGAAAGCGGCACCATTCTGGTGGTGGCACCCAACATTACCAACCCCTATTACACTCATATTTTGGCCGGCATTGGTGAACAAGCCCGCCAGTTTGGCTACAGCACTTTCATTTACAACACCATGGGCGATAAAAACGCCGAGCGCGATAGCCTGCAACTGCTGGCCCAGCGCCGTGCCGACGGTGCCATTTTGCTTGCACTGGGGGCTGAAAGCGAAGAGGTGAAAAGCTACGCCCTAGAATACCCCGTGGTGCTTTGCTCGGAATATAACCCCAGTTTGGATGTTGAACGGGTTTCTATTGATAATTATTCGGCGGCCTACGAGGCCACGCAGTTTCTTATAGGCCTGGGGCACACCCGCATTGGCACCATTAGCAGCCGGAACGATTATATCTCTACCAAGCTGCGCCTAAAAGGCTACCGCGACGCCTTGAAGGCCGCCGGTATTGCGTTAGAAAAGCGCTACATAGCCTATGCTTCGGCAGATTATTCTTTTGAGAGCGGACAGGCGCTTGCCCGTGCACTGCTCTCTGCGGAAAAGCGGCCTACGGCTCTATTTTGCATTTCCGATATGCTGGCACTCGGCGCCATTGCCGGCGCAAACCAACTGGGGCTAGACGTACCCAAGGACGTTACCGTCGTGGGCTTTGATGATGTTGCCTCTACCACTATGTTTCACCCTTACATCACCACTGTGGCGCAGCCCTGCTACGAGCTCGGTGTGCAGTCTATGAAGCTGCTGCAGCGCCGCATGACACAAAAGCACGATACAGGTGCGGAAAAGGTTGTAATACTGCCACATAAAATTGTTGTGCGGGAATCTTCCGCCCCCCCGGTGGGCTACTTGGATTTTTCGAGCTGCTTTTTGCAGCCCGTTAATCAAACGTAACTGTAGTGATGACAAGGAGGAAAATCATGAAAAAAGCACTTGCACTCATGTTGAGCCTTGCACTGGTCCTTTCGCTGGCCGCTTGCGGCGGCGCTACCCCCACACCCCCCGCTGCGGGCAACGACAACCCCGCCCCGGCCGGCGACGCCGCTGCCAAAAAGTTTGTTATTGGTGTTGTTACCCCTTCGGGCGACCATGGTTTCACCGGCGAAAGCCTGGCCCATGCAAAGTCTGAAGCCGAGGCTATCAACAAGAAGTACGACAATATCGAAGTAATTGTTAAGGATGCCCCCGAGGCTTCCGGCCAGATTACCGAAATTGAAAACCTGCTTAACAGCGTAAAGCCCGACCTTATTGTGCTGTGGCCCATGGAAGGCGAAGCCCTGCGCAGCGCCGCACAGACCATTGTAGATTCCGGCGCCAAGCTGGTTATTTACGACCGCCTGATTGATGGCTTTAAGGCCGATAACTTTGTTGGCGACATTATGTGCGACAACGAAGGCATTG
>CAYYOY010000126.1:0-5668 GCA_964473265.1 uncultured Oscillospiraceae bacterium | reverse complement strand
TTTAATTTTTGCATTCATCTTTCACCTTACGTCTGGAGGTGCAGGCATGAAAAAAAGCATACGGCTTGCTACTACTTTTACCCTTATAACCGTTGTTGTTTCGGCCGGCCTGCTTCTTTACAATAATGCACTGCGCAAAGACCTTTCGGCAACCGCCTGCAAAACGCTGGCAGAAATAATACAGCAGCAGAAGAGAACCTTTGTTTCACAAATAGAGGGTGAAATTGCCGTTATCCAAACAGTGGCCGACCTTGCTTCCATTTCGTTTACCCAACAGGCCCAGCGCGAAGAAGCACTCAATTTTCTGCGCCACGCCGTTACCGACAGCCGTTTTGAGCACCTTGTTATTGCCAGCCCCAGTGGCCAGGCACTTAACGACCTTAACTTGGAAGTAAACCTTAGTGGGCAAGCCTATTTTCAGCAGGCACTTGCCGGTAAGGCGGCTATTTCCGATCCAATTATCGCACAAGGCGAGCAGACTGCCACTATTACCATTGCAGTGCCTGTTCTGCATGAGGGCCAGGTTACAGCCGTGCTTGCCGGCATTTACGAACCCGACAACCTCGGCAAGCTGTTCTTTTCTTCCTATAGCGGGGAAGGCCAAGCCTATATATGCGATAACCGTGGCGATATCATTACCAGAACCACACACAACCAAGATATAGTAGAGCAAAATATAATTCAAACCCTGCAGGCAGTGCAGATAGTCGACAAAGACAACCTGCCGGCCATTAATGCGAACATGCAGCAGGGCGTGGGGGGAGATTCTACTTTTAGCCTGCAGAGCCGCCGTTGGCTTATGCACTATGAGCCCCTTGGCATAAACGGTTGGTATGTTTTTTCTATGGTGCCAGAGGATGTAATTGCCGCCGAAGCCAGTAAAATAATGGGCATGGCACTGGTGCTTACCCTTGCAGTAATCGCTGTTTTTGCGCTGCTTATTGGGCACCTCAACCATATGCAGAAAAAACATGCCAATGCCCTTGCCCGCATTGCCTACTACAACGAGCTTACCGGTGCCCCCAACCTTGCCAAGTTTAAAGAAGAAGCCGCCAGGCTATTGGCCGAAAACCCAAATCGCAGCTATACCATCGTGCGTTTTAATATCGACCGGTTAAATTTCCTCAACGAGATTTATGGCTTTGAAACAGGCGATAAAATTTTGAACTGTGTGGCTCGTTCGCTGGAGGTTGTGCTAGACGAAAAGACCGAAACCTACGGCAATATTTTGGGCGACCGGTTTATCGTGCTGATACAAGGCGACCACCAAGCCGCCGAAGCCAAACGCCACGCCTTTGAGGCAGTGTTCTTTGATAGCGTGGGCAACTTTGTAGACTATAAAATTCAGTTTCCCACCGGGCGCTATATTCTGCAACAAGGCGAAACCGACGTTGCTTCTATTATTGAAAAGGTGAACTTTGCCCACCGTATTGCCAAGCAAAACCAGCAGATAGATGCCGGCGTGCAGTATTATGACGACGACCTGCGCAGGGCAGCTTTAATGGAAAAAGAAATAGAAAATAAAATGGAGGCTTCGCTGCAGAACAACGAGTTTAAAATGTTTCTGCAGCCAAAGTATTACCTAGCCAACGAACACATTGCCGGTGCCGAAGCCCTGGCACGCTGGTGGGTAAACGGCACTTTCATACTACACCCTACCGATTTCATTCCGGTTTTTGAAAAGAACGGGTTTGTAACCAAGCTCGATTTCTTTATGTTCGAGCAGGCCTGTGCCTTTATAGCCGAACGGCAGACCTCTGGTAAGCCGCCACTGCCTATTTCGGTAAACTTTTCGCGCCTGCACCTTACCAACCCCAACTTTGTAGCCGATTTAAGCGCTATTGCCGATGAGTATGGTGTGCCGCATTGCATGCTGGAAATAGAACTTACCGAATCTTCCATGCTGGGCAGTGAAACCCTGCTTATGCATGTGCTGCAGCAGCTGCACGCTGCCGGTTTTACACTTTCTATGGACGATTTTGGCGCAGGCTATTCCTCTCTAGGCCTGCTTAAGGATATTCCCATAGATGTGGTAAAAATAGACCGCAGCTTTTTTGATAATCCACATAATTCTGAGCGGGCCTACGCAGTGGTGCAAAGCATTATGCAAATGGCCAAACGCCTAAATATACACACCGTTGCCGAAGGGGTAGAAAGCAAAAAACACATTGACATGCTGAAAGACATGGGCTGTGACATTGTACAGGGCTACTATTACGCAAAACCAATGCCGTTTGATGAGTTGGACGAATCGTATTTACAGAAGTAATAAAAGGGGCTCACAGTATGAGTAACAGTTTGAAGAATACCCTTTATTCCATCGCATTTGTTGTTTATATTCTAGTAGGAATTATTAGCATCGACGCTATTACGAAATGGAGCGCCGGCGAATACTATAAAACTCTGGGCACAAAAGCTATGGATATTGCCCAAATGGCAGCGCTCGCCTATACCATAACCGACCAGGAGGTTGCCGAGCTTAAGGCTATGCATTTTCGCGATGCATTGCTGCACCCGGCCAACCAGCGTTTGAATAGTATGTTTGAGAATGGTAAGTTCAGTGAAGATTTTAAATATGCATACATCATGCATGGCTTACCGGACGATGAAGTCAAGTATCATATAACCGAGGAAAATGCTGAATATTTCGGGGCACCGGTGGGTACACCACTGAATATGCTCTGGCTGGTAGATGTAATTATTAACCAAGCGGAGCGTGTTGAGGCCAATACCATCGACAGCTATTATGATGATATAAACCGCTATTCGTTCATGCGTGAGGACGATATCCCAGCCTATCAAGCCCGGGAAACCACCTATATTGTCACCCGGGATGAATATGGCAATGCCTTTACCGGGCTAGTGCCTATCTATACAGTAGAAAACAACTTTGTGGGTATGCTAGGGGTGGATATTTATTTCGAGAACTTCGAGCAGCATATCCTTAGTATTCGCATGGCCTATACGGCTGTTTTTCTCATTCCATCCCTTGTGCTTACCATTTTCTATACAGCGGCTTTTATTAAAGAACACCGCCGTAGCGCCACCGAAGCCAATACCGACCCTCTCACATCGCTTTACAACCGCAGATATCTTGGCAACCGGCTACCCAAGCTGGTGCGCGAGCACTACATGAAAAATTCGCCACTTTCGGCCATTATGGTCGATATTGACTGCTTTAAGTATTACAACGACTTTTACGGGCATCAGCGGGGTGACGAGGTGCTTGAACAAATTTCGGCCACCATTCTTTCGGTGTTGCGCCAGCGTACCGACGTGGTCTGCCGCTATGGTGGCGAAGAAATTTTGGTTTTGCTGCCGAATACCGATCTTCCCGGTGCGGTTTGTGTGGCACACAAAATAAAAACAGCCATTACGGAACTTGCCATTCCGCACCAACGCAGCGCTATTGGGCCGTTTGTAAGTGTTTCGCAGGGCATTCACAGCCAAATTCCCGCCTCAACCGGCAAAGAAGCAGAGCAACAATACATTGCATGTGCCGATAAGGCACTTTATATAGCCAAAGAAAATGGCCGCAATCAGTATGCAATTTATGGAGGAAAGGAAGAATGAAAGGTTTGTTCAAGAAGCAGCATATTGCAACCCGGGTAACCGTGTTCATTATCATTGCACTATTGATTTCCTTTACAATTCTCACTGTATTTCTTACTACTTCGATCAGCAAGAGCATGGTTGCTAAACAAGAGCAAGAGCTTTCACTTTTAGCGGAAACCAACGCCAACACCATAAGAAATTTTATGCAAACCATGGTGAATAAGCAGGATGTACTTATAGACGCCATAAAAAACCTTGAAAGTGTGCCGCCGGAAAACCGCCTTGCCAACCTAACAGGCCTAATTGGCGGCATGCGTGCCGGCGAAAGCACAATTCTCAGCCTCTTTTATGTAATAGGCCCCTCGGAAAATGCACCCGCTGGTGTTACAGTGGCTGCTACCAATGGCGCTGCCAGCATGCAGCCAAACCAAACCGCTATGCTGAGCACGGAAGCCTACAATGGAATTGCCAGCGCAAAGGCTATGGCAATACTCGACCCCTACAATAAAACCATAGATGGCAAGCAGTATTTGGTGATAACCGTTTTACAGCCCATTCTGGATGCCCAAAACAACCTTCTGGGTGTGGTAGGTAGCGATATTGATACCAAACTGCTGCTTTCGGCCAACTACAACAGCGGCGATTTTGAAACCTTTTCCACCACCATTATTTGCGGCCACCAAACCATGATACTTAATACCGCCAACCCCGAAACCATTGGTAAAAAGTTTGCAGATACCACCCGCAGCACCAACCCGGACAAAATTTTGCAGGTTACCCAAAATCCTGTTAAAACAACTATTATCGACACCTTTCAGGATGGAAGCAAGAACTACCGTTCTATAGTGCCTTTTTATGTAGGGTCCTCTAAAACCGTTTGGCTTGCTATGACAACTGTTTCTGAAAACGAGGCTTTGGCGTCGGTGCGTGCGCAGGTATATTTGCTGGTAGTAGCGTGCGTGCTGTTGGTAGTGGTGTTGGCAGCTATGAGCTATATCATCATCCGCCGTATGCTAAAACCCCTGGGGGAAATTGAGGCTGCCGCTAAAGAAATGGCGGTGGGGAACCTGAAGGCGACCATTACGCACCACAGCAACGATGAAATTGGCAGCCTGGCCGAAAGCATGCGCAGCTCGCTTTCTACCCTTTCGACGTATATCACGGATATTGACCGAGCTATGACAGAAATGTCCAACGGCAACTTCGACCTTGCACCTTCACAGCCCTTCCTGGGTGATTTTAAGAATATAGATAATGCCATTGCGAAGTTTATTGTGGAAATGTCGCATACGCTTTCCCGCATAAACGATGCCGCGGCGCAGGTTTCCAGCGGTTCCGACCAGGTTTCTGGCGGGGCACAGGCGCTGGCACAGGGGGCAACCCAGCAGGCCAGTTCAGTGCAGCAGCTTTCGGCATCGGTTACTGCTATCTCTTCGCAGCTAAAGCAAAATGCTGAAAATTCGGCAAAGGCCAGCGAAATGGCCGACGAGGCTAGAAAAGCCGTTGAGAACAGCAATGAGCATATGCAACAGCTTATGCGTGCCATGAACGATATTCATGCAAAATCTACTGAGATTAGCAAGATTATTAAAGCCATTGAGGATATTGCCTTCCAGACCAATATCCTTGCCCTAAACGCAGCAGTGGAAGCCGCCCGGGCCGGTGCGGCCGGTAAGGGCTTTGCCGTGGTGGCCGACGAGGTACGCAACTTGGCGGGTAAATCTGCCGAGGCTGCTAAAAATACCACACAGCTTATTGAAAGTTCGGTAACCTCTATTAACGAGGGCGTAAAGCTTGCGCAAATTACCGCCGACGACCTTGTAAGCGTAGTGGAAGATTCCAAAGCCACAAGTGCTGTAATTACTGAAATTACCCAGGCGACGCAAGAACAATCGGCCTCGCTGGAACAGGTAACCCTTGGTCTGGACCAGATTTCTGCTGTTGTGCAGACCAATTCTGCTACCAGCGAACAAAGTGCTGCCGCCAGTCAAGAGCTAAACAGCCAGGCCAACTTGCTCAACCAGCTTACTGCCCGCTTTACTCTAAAGGATGTATCGGGCCTGCAGAGCAATGCGCAAGCTTTTGAACCGGCGGCGCCTAAAATGCTTTTAGA
>CAYYOY010000125.1:0-5708 GCA_964473265.1 uncultured Oscillospiraceae bacterium | reverse complement strand
TGTGACGCGCTGGAGGACGTGACATTCCCGTCAGGCTTAAAATCCATTGGTGAGCGAGCGTTTTATAGGTGTTTAAAGTTAGAAGATGTGGCGCTTCCACCGAGGCTTACAACCATATCCGAAAGGGCATTCGCCGAAACTGGCCTTGTTGCAGTGGCTTTACCCCACCGCCTAAAGCAGGTAGGGGTAGGTGCATTTAAGAATTGTGAAAAACTACTCTCTGTTACTTTTACGGAGGCCCTGCGTACCATTCCCGATAAGATGTTTTCGGGCTGCGCTAACCTGAAGAGCATCACCATTGCAGAGGGCACGCAGGCAATTGGCGACAAAGCCTTTTTCCGCTGCTCTGCACTAACAGAGGTATGTATTCCGCAGTCGGTCGAAATAATCCACCCCTATGCCTTTTCCCTCTGTGGAAAGCAGCTAAAGCTCCGGCTGCCAAACAGCCTAGGCTATCAGCCGCTCCACGTTAGGAACCCCAAAATAGACGGCTACAAAATAAAGGACGGCGAACTTATTGGTATAACCGGCAAGCGGAAAAATGAAGAGGAGCTTGTCATCCCCGAGGGTGTTTTCGATTTGGCGGACGGCTGTTTTTCCGCCTGCAATAACCTGAAAAGAATTGTACTGCCGCATACATTACGTGCGCTTGACGAGTATACCTTTGCGCACAACGCCACCATTGAAGAAATACGCTTTGCCGAAAGCGCGGAAATTCCCGGCGGCATTGAGTCTATTGGCTACCCCGGCTTCAGCCGCTGCGAGAGCTTAAAGAGCGTAAAGCTCCCTGCCAGTATGCGCTCTATTTATGCCGACGCATTCAGCTACTGCCCCAAATTGGAGCGAGTGGAGTTAAACCGCGGCTTAAAGCAGATTACCCATACCTTTGAGGCGTGCCCGTCGCTAAAGGAGCTGTTTATTCCCTCCACAGTGGAGCAACTCTGCGGCGAACTGTTTAGTGCTATCCCCTCCGTTACAGTGGAGGAGGGCGGCGATATAATCAAAGACGGCGCACTAATTTACAACGAAGTGACAAACACGCTTATATTCTATGATGAGCGTGCCGCAAAAAAGCAGGCCACGCTAATCATTCCGCCGTTTATCAAGGGTATCGGCCCAGCTGCATTCGCCAAATGCAAATATTTGCACGAGGTTACAATACCCAAAACTGTTACACTTATTGAAGACGCTGCATTTTCCGGCTGCGGCAGCCTTAGAAAGGTGACTATAAACGCTGATTTAGAGGAGCTACCCGCCATATGCTTTGAAGACTGCAAAAATCTTACCGAGGTCATTATAACCGGCCATATCGAAGCCATCGCTATAGAGGCCTTTGACGGCTGCAAAAAGCTTGCGCACGTTGCGCTGCCGCCGTCACTCAAATGGATAGCAACCGGCGTTTTCCGCGACTGCGTAGCCCTAAAGGAGCTATCTATCCCAGAGGGCGTGCAGTGGCTTCCCGAAATATTCTGCATCGGCTGCCGTTCTCTTAGAAAAGTCGTGCTGCCTACAACGATAAAGGATATCCTCTACCTTGCATTTTCCGGCTGCATAGCTCTGGAGGAAATTAACCTCCCCGAGGGGTTACGCAAGATTTCGGGCTTGGCATTCGCCCACTGCCACAGTCTGCGTCGGATTAAACTGCCTGCAAGCCTAACAGAAATAGCCGACGACAGTTTTGCAGGGTGCAGCAAGCAACTAACCTTTGCCGTTTCTCGTGAAAGCTATGCGCATGCGTGGGCCAAGCGAAAGAGCAGACGAAAGGTAAAGCTAACCGACGAGTAAACAGTAGTGGGGAGTGGGCTGTAAATATCGCACGCATACAAGCAGCCCCGCCACAAAATGGGCGGGGCTGTTTTTGCCTGCAGCACAGTCTTCTATTGCTCTATAAGCTTGTATGCGCATATGTTTCATCACATGCAATGCCACTTAAATTAAGAATGGGGTGCCCGTCTAATTCTACTACCCTTTTATTAAAATCGATATTAAATAGTTCTCCGAAGCCAATAGCCTTTAGCTGCATAATAAGGCTCAGTTTGAGCATATCGCAACCGCTATATTTTGAATACTCCTGCGCCCATTTGCTTTTAAGCTCTGCTTTGAATGCAGTTAGCGAGGGTTCCTCTTGCACACCGGCCGGTAAAGCTTTAAAATAAGAAAACATCTTGGGCTTTCCGGTTTTTTGGTAGCTTTCATACGCACATAAAAACTCTTCTACGGTATATTGGCCCGCCTTTGTATAAAACAAACATAAAAACATATCGCTCGAAGTTACCTTCAAATTGTATTCTTCTTGCTTTCGCATGGTAGAATAGGCCGCATCGAAATTTTCCCATTTCAGCAGTTCAATGTACATGCCATGTCTGCGGTAGATGGTATTGATCTTGTTTATGAAATCTCCCAGTTCTAGCCTATCTTGCCTCAATTCATCGCTCGATGCAAGAAAGATCTTTACGGTTGTGTCCATTTCAATACCCACTCCGTTTCAATATTTGCTTTCTATACAATTTTATAGAACTGCAAAGCGCGTGTCAATGCAATCTACATAAATATAACCTTTACTATTCACAAATAGGTTGTATAATGAGCGTAGTGAATATCTGGCAGTGCCTGGCTGAATAAAAATAACGCAGTGGTGGTATGGATATGTTTTTTTTGAAGGATATTCAATTAATAGTAGCTGCTATTAAAGATGAAATTATTTCTGTAAACCGTGAAATATGGGGCTTTGCAGAGCTTTCCTTTCACGAATATAACTCCAGCGCATTTTTGAAAAAGCTTTTGTTAAAGCATGGTTTTTCCATTGAAGAAAACGCTGCGGGAATTCCCACTGCCTTTGTAGCTAAATGGGGCAGTGGCAATATAACGGCCGGCATACTCTGCGAGTATGATGCGTTGAGTGGCATGTGCCAGGAAAAATCGGCCCTGGAACGGCAGCTGCCCGCCGGCAAAACCGAATCTGACCCCGGCCACGGCTGCGGGCACAATGTGTTTGCTGCCGGAACAGTGGGCGCCGCCATTGCATTGAAAGAATACTGCCTGCAACACAACCGCAATGAATTATCCATATATCTGTTTGGCTGCCCGGCAGAAGAGGACGGCAGCGGTAAATCTTTAATGGCAAGAGCCGGCTACTTTCACGATATGGATTTTTGCATTACATGGCACCCCGATATTCGAAATACAGTGGTGGGTATATCGTCGCTTGCCTGCCTAAGCGCAAAATTTTCGTTTTCTGGCGTGCAAAGCCATGCCGCAGCCACCCCGCATCTTGGCAAAAGCGCACTAGATGCCTGCGAGCTAATGAATGTAGGCACCAACTACCTGCGTGAACATATCAGCCCGTTTGTAAGAATGCACTATTCATTTCTGGATGCCGGCAGCAAGGCCCCAAACGTTGTGCCAGACAGAGCGTCTACCCTCTATTACATACGGGCCCCCAAAATTGCAGAAGCGTATGCGGTGTTGGAAAGGGTTAAGAAAATTGCACAGGGCGCTGCCTTAATGGCAGATGTTAAAGCCGAAATAATTCAGTTGGATGGGCTATGCGATTTTTTGCCCTCTAAAGCGCTGGGCGAGCTGTGCGCAGAGGTTATGAAAGCAGCGGGCGCACCGCCTTATGACGAAAACGACGTCTGTTTGGCAAAGGCCTATGCCGAAACCTACGACCAAAGCGAACTTACCCTTGAAAAGCAACGCCTCTGTGCAGAGCATAACCTGCCACGCGGCCGGTTGGACGGCACATTTTTCGATAATTTAATCGGCGATTACAAGCACCAACCCGAGGTTTGCGAAATGAGCTCCACCGATGTGGGAGATGTAAGCTACTGCTGCCCCACCGTTCAACTCTATATTGCAGCCTACCCCATTGCAACGCCCTTTCATTCCTGGCAGATGACAGCGCTTTCTGAAAGCACCATTGCACACAAGGCTGCTTTGCACGCGGCTACCGTATTGGCCGGGTGTGTGTTACACATTGCCGAGCATCCCAAAGCTTTGGAAGCTGCGGCCGAGCAATACAAGCAACAGGTTCCACAAGGGTATATCTGCCCATGCCCCGAGAGCTACGACCCTTTTGCCAAAAATGACCTATGAGGAAAAAAAGATGAATGAACGCACTATAAAAATTTATCTCGCTTCTTCACCCGAGCTGCAAATTGACAGCCTGGAATTTGGCGATTTTATTAACAGCCTAAACAATATTTACCGCAAACGGGGCATATTCCTCGAGCTTAGCAAATGCAACCACAACGACGCTTTTGGCACCTACGAGGAAGACCTTGCAAGAGATATTGATGATATTACAAATAGCGATATTTTTCTGGCATTGTTCCACACACGAGCAGAGCCTTTTTCGGTTGATGAATTTGTACACGCAAAAACCACATTTGAATGCACCGGCAAGCCTAAAATATATACGCAATTCAAACGTGTGGCCGATGAATCGCAAATAGATGAGTCGCTGCTTAGCTTTCGAATTCGGCTTGAAAAGGAATGGATGCATTACTATTCTGTCTACGACAGGCCAGACACACTCAAGCTCAGCTTTATTATGCAAATTAAGGTGCTGGGGCTAGACAATACACCAGAGGTAGAGGTAAGCGATTCCCAACTTACCATTGACGGCAAAAACGTGCTAGATGTAAACTCCCTTGCCTTCGTAAAGCATAATCAAAGCTTCATCGAGCTAAAAGCGCAGCTCGAAAATATTGAGGCCAAGCTCGAAAGCATACTGTGCGAAATAGCAAATGCCCCCGGCGATGCACAACTCGCCGAAAAGCAACGAGCACTTATGCGCGAAAAGCTCTCGATTAAAGCCGAAATGAGCAACCTGCAAAAAAACAGCCTAAGCTGTGTAGAAGAAATGATAAAAATGAGCGTCGGCGGAAAGGTATCAAGCCGGGTGAAAACCGCTTATGACCTTATTGAAAAAGGCGACATTGCCAGTGCCAAAACTCTTTTGGACTACCAGGAGATCTCTGCCGAGCTAGAAGATGAGCAGGTGGTGTATGAAAAGCAGCTGCAGCTGCGGCAAGAGATTGACCGCAGAATGCAAGAGATAGAAAAGCAAATGTCCTTAAAGGTGGACGAGCTGCTAATACGTGTCAAGGCCCTTTACCTCGACCTTTCGGATGAAAACCGTTTCGCCGAAATTGAAAAGGCCTACGAGCATGCGGTGTTGTATGAAGAGAAATATCCCCTTCACGCGCACGCAGCCGAAGAATACGCGGCATATCTAATGGATTATGACAAGCTAGATAGAGCCATTGGCCTGTGCGAAGGGTTTGTGCAGCTGCTAACCTGCAGAGGCGACGTTGCCGGTGCAGCCAAATTTCTTAGCCTGTGTGGTGTTGCCTATGGCCGTTTGGGGAAATTTGAAAAATCGGCCACGTTGTGCGAAAAATCCATCGAGCTTGCCGAAAGTTTGCCCGAGCGCAGCAGCAGGCTTATTATTGATAACCTAAACGAAATTGCCAACCTTTACACTCAACAGGGCCGGCATCAACAGGCACTGGAATACAACCTAAAGGCTCTTGACGAAGCCAATGCAGGCTATGGCGAAAATTCACTTGTAGCCGCGCAAATCTTTGTTGAAATTGCGTGGGATTATCATTTTCTCTCTAATAACAACAAGGCGCTCGCATATATGGAAAAGGTGCTTGCCATTGCCCAAAACCAACCGCATGAAAACCCCCACAGGCTTGTAG
>CAYYOY010000124.1:0-5817 GCA_964473265.1 uncultured Oscillospiraceae bacterium | reverse complement strand
GAGCAGCTACATCTGCCCGAACTGCCGGTGAAGATAGCCTCAAATGTGCTGGTAATTGTGCTAAACTATATCTTCAGCAAGCTTTTTATCTTCCGGAAAGGAGCGGATACTGCCCCGTGAACACTCCCATGCGCAAATACCGCAAGAGCGTGCTTTTCCTTACGCTGCTGGTGCAGTTTTTGCTGGTGAATAGTGTGTTTGTCTACGGTTGGCTACGGCTTTACCCCCAGGCTACCTTTTACAGCGGCGGCAACTATTTGGTGGTTTTCTCGGGCCTGCTGCTCAGTTACCTTTTTTTATCGCTATACGGGGGCTTTCAGGTGGGCGTTCTACGCCTGGCCGAGCTCATCTATTCCAACTGCCTGGCACTTGCTATGGCAGATTTTCTCATGTACATACAACTTTCGCTCATTGCCCGTGCGCTATTAAACCCTCTTTATATGGCAGGCATTTTTGTGGCACAGTGCGTTACCTGCCTGTTTTGCTGCCGCCTGGCCAACAGCTTGTATTTTAGCATTTACCCGGTGCGCAATGTGCTGCTGGTCTGCCGCAGCATAGACGAAGCTCGCGACCTCACCCATAAGATAAACTCCATACGCGAACGCTACCGGGTAGTAGACACCATTGACCAAACGGCCACAGAGGAAGAAATTTTGCGCCGGGCGCAGCCCCAAAGCGCCATACTTCTTTATGATATTGACAGTAGCCTGCGCGATAAGCTACTGAATTTCTGCTACGAGCAGGATAAACGCCTTTACCTGGTGCCCAAGGCTTCGGATATTATTTTCTACAACGCCTACCAGACGCAGGTATTTGATACCCCTGTATTCTACTGTAAAAACCGGGGGCTTACCGCCGAGCAGGCAATACTCAAACGCACTATGGATATTTGCATTGCCGGGGTGGGGTTGGTGGCCTTTGCCCCCATAATGCTGTTGGTGGCACTGGCAATTAAGCTGGGGGATGGTGGCCCTGTGCTCTACCGCCAGGAACGTATTACCCAGGACGGCCGTCGCTTCAAACTGCTAAAATTCCGCAGCATGGTGGTGCATGCCGAAAAGCGGGGCGAAGCACGCCTTGCCACGCAAAATGACGACCGCATTACCCCCGTGGGGAAAGTTATCCGCAAGCTTAGGCTGGACGAGCTACCGCAACTGCTGAATATTCTGCTGGGTGAAATGAGCGTGGTGGGCCCCCGCCCCGAACGCCAGGTATACATTGCAAACTTCACGGCTGAGTTGCCGGAATTTGCCTACCGGCTGAAGGTAAAGGCCGGCCTCACCGGTTACGCCCAGGTATACGGCCGCTACAACACCACCCCGCAAGATAAATTAAATATGGACCTTTTATATATTGAAAACTATTCCCTACTGCTGGATATTAAAATAATTCTGCTTACAATCAAAATACTATTTATGAGCAGCAGCACCCAGGGCATAACCGAGCAAGATAGCCGCAGCCAGGCCACCCTTCCAACCAAACAAAGCCCACCGCCGGAGGCGAAACACCAATGACCAAGCAAACCACCGGGGTGTATATCCACATTCCCTTTTGCGCCGCAAAATGCCCCTATTGCGATTTTTATTCCATGCCTCCCACCCCGCAGCTGCTGCAAGATTATTATGCAGCCCTTTGCCGCTGCATTGCCGCCCTGCCGCAGGGCCTGGCGGTAGATAGTATTTATTTCGGCGGAGGCACCCCAAGCCTTATGCCGCCCCACCTGCTGGCAGACCTACTGGGCCGCCTTGCCCCCCTGCCCGGCTGCGAAATTTCGCTAGAAGCCAACCCCGGCACGGTGGATGCCGACCTACTGCACCGGTTGCGCGGCGCCGGCTTTAACCGTATTTCGCTGGGGCTGCAAAGCGCTGTGGCAAGCGAGCTACAGGCCCTTGGCCGCCGGCACACCCCCGAAGAGGCGGCACAGGCGGTGGCGTTAGCCCGCCAAGCCGGCTTTGAAACTATTTCGTTGGATGTAATGCTGGGCATACCCGGGCAAACGCTTGTAAGTGCCCTGCAAACCATAGAGTTTTGCCGTCAGCTTGCCCCCGAGCACATTTCGGCCTATTTGCTAAAAATAGAGCCGGCCACGCCCTTTGGCCGCTGCCCACCCGCACTGCCACAGGATGACGACCAGGCCGAGCTGTATCTGGCGGTTTGCAATGCCCTTGCCCAAGCGAGCTACGAGCAATATGAAATTTCTAATTTTGCCCAGCCCGGCTTTGCCTGCCGGCACAACTTAAAATACTGGCGCTGCCTGCCCACCATTGGGCTGGGCCCGGCAGCACATTCCTTTTACAATGGCAAGCGCAGCTTCTTCCCCCGCGATATTGACGCGTTTATTGCCGCTCTTAATCCGCTGGCGCTGGCCCAGCCCGACGGCAGTGGCGGCGGCTTAGAGGAACGGTTGCTGCTGGGGCTACGTTTAGCCGAGGGCGTGCCGCTAAGCGAACTTGCCGCCCACCGTGGCTGCGACCAACCCACGCTGTACCGCCGCCTGCTACGCTTGCAGCAAGCCGGGCTGCTTGTTTGCGGTGAAGAACGTGTACACCTTACTTCCAAGGGTTTTCTGGTTTCGAACAGCATATTGGGCGAGTTGCTGGCCTAGGTGCCAAAAGCCGCCATGCTTTGACTTTTTGAGCCATACTGTGTATAATAAAGCGATAGCAATGTAAAATGGAGTGAAAAATATGAAGAACAGTAAAGCAATACTGGCAGGGCTGCTGGCCACCCTGCTGCTGGTGCTGGCGGGTTGTTCCGGCCAGCAAGACCTTACCTGGGCGGCTGACAACCAGGGCGATAAAATGGCCCCCGGTGTGTATATTATGTGCCAGGTGGAAGCCTACAACCAGGCCGCACGTTTGGTGGAAGACCCTGAGGGAGATGTGCTAAAACAGACTGTGGAAGGTAAAAACGCCGCCGACTGGATTACAGAGCGTACCAAGCAGGAAGTTGCTAAGTTTTATGTTATGAAGCAACAGGCCCTTACTATGACAGTGCCGCTTACCGGCGAGCAAAAGGGCCTGGTGGAAAGCTGGGTAAACTTCCAGACCACCTATCAGTCTGATACGCTTACCCGCAACGGCATTAGTGTAGACAGCCTGCGCACCTACTACACCAACTACTATGAAACCCAGAATGTCTTCCTAGCCTATTTTGGCAAGGGCGGCAAAGAAGCTGTGCCCCAGGAGGAAATTGACAAGGCCTTTACAGAGAATTATATTTCTGCCCGCTATGTGCTCATGCCCAAATATAACGAAGAAACCGGCGAACCGCTAGACGAGGCAGGCCTGGCCACCGCCAAGGCCAAGCTGGAAACCTACCGCCAAAAGGCGCTGGAGGCCGGCGTAAACTTTGACGATATTATTTTAGAGTATGAAAAATCTGTTGCTCCCGAGGGCAGCACCGTGCACGAGCACCCCGAAGGGGAAAGCCTGCATGGCGTGCTGATTGCAAAGGACGACCCCGACTACCCCGAGGAATTCCGCAATGCCGTAAGCAATGCCCAGGTTGGTGTACCCACCATTGGCGAAACCGAGGATGAATACGTGCTCTTCCTGCGTGGGGATGTAATGGAGAAGCCCGAAAACCTAACCGAAGATATTCGTCTGGACCTGCTGCACCGCCTGCGTGACGATGTTTTTGAGCAGCATATTGCCGAATGGACCCAAACCATGGCCCCCAACGTGGTATACAACGATGCCTTTTTGCGTAAGCAAACCCCCGACAAGCTGAAGTTTAACTAATGCGTTTAGGCAACCTTGAAATACAGCCTACAGCCACGCTTGCACCCATGGCAGGCGTGGCTGACCGTGCATTTCGCGAGCTATGCGTGCAGTGGGGTGCAGCCTGCGTAACCTCGGAAATGGCCAGCGCCAAAGGGCTGGTGCTGGGCGGCGGGAAAACCGCCGAGCTGTTGTATCTTTCAGAAAAAGAACGCCCTGCGGGCATTCAGCTGTTTGGCGACGACCCAGCCACAATGGCCAAGGCCGCCTGCATTGCCATGCAGTTTTCGCCCGATTTTATTGATATTAACATGGGCTGCCCCGCCCCAAAGGTGGCGGGCAACGGCGGCGGTGCGGCGCTTATGAAGCGCCCCCAACTTGCCGCTGAAATTACCCATGCGGTAGTGCAGGCAGTGGATGTGCCGGTTACGGTAAAGCTACGCAAGGGCTGGGACGAAACCACCCCCAACGCCCCCGAGCTTGCCCTTTTGTGCCAGCAGGCCGGTGCCGCGGCTATTACCATTCACGGGCGTACTCGCACCCAAATGTATGCCCCACCGGTAGATATTGAAAGCATCCGCCAGGTAAAGCAGGCGGTGCATATTCCTGTAATAGCCAATGGAGATATTTTTACCCCCCAAGCGGCGGCTGAGATGTACCGTACCACAGGCTGCGACCTGGTAGCCATTGGGCGGGGTGCCCAGGGCCGGCCCTGGCTGTTTGGGCAGGTGAGGCACTTTTTGGCTACCGGCGAGCTGCTGCCCGAACCCCCGCTACCCCAACGGCTGGAAATTATGCTAGAGCACATTGCCCAGCTTTGCGCTTACAAGGGTGAAGCCTGCGGTATGCGCCAGGCCCGCAAGCATGTGGCCTGGTACCTTACCGGGCTGCGCGGCGCGGCTGCCTTTCGGCGTATGGCCGGCGGCCTCAATACACTAGATGACGTAAAAGCGCTTGCTGCCCAGGTGCTGCGGGAATGCACAGAGTAGTGCATTCGCATTTATAAGGTTGGCAACCCCCTTGTGGGGCGAATTCTGCGCCCCGGGGGAAAAGAAAAACCCTTCGGTTTTTCTTTTCCCCCGGGGGCAGCCGCCTGCGGCGGCTATAAAAAAGAGAGGGCAAATTGCCATAGCAATTTGCCCTCTCTTTTTTATGCAGAATTCGCCGGCCAGTGCACTTAGGCAAACATCCCGGCAAAAAAGTTTACCAGCCACCGCCCCATGTTTGGGAATTCCCCCTGTAAAAGCTGGCGCACATCGCTTTGGGTTACCTGCTTGAAAAGCTCCTGCGCAGAAGCCACCTGAATAGTTTTAACGCCTTGCGCAATTTCACCAATGGCAACATGCCCCACAGCGGTGTGCCCAATGGCAAGCTGGCTGCCAACTGCATAGGCCCCCAGAGCATATTTACCCACCGCCAGTGCCCCTATGCTAAGTAGCCCTACCGCAACAGCGCCCACCGAAACCAGCCCCACACATATGGCGCCAATGCTTACCAGCCCCACGCCCACAGCACTCAGGCAAAAGCCACCTACTGCGGCAACACCGCAGCACAGCAAACCCTTGGCCGCCAGGCCAATGGCAACCACACCTGTAGCTTCGTTGCCAATGGCTACAATGCCCTTGGCTTTTTTGCGGCCGCGCCCTATATTAATATGCACAAGCGGCAGGCCAAACAGCCTGCGTTGGCTTTTGTATTCATACCGGTAGCCTGGTCTGCCTGGTAAACTTGCTTCATTATAAACAGTTTGCTCTTGTTGTATAGCAAGCTCGTCCTTTAGAAGGCTATCTAGGCTTACACCAAAAATTTTGCTTAGCGCAATAAGCTTTTCCAGCTCGGGCGTTGCACTGCCGCTTTCCCACTTCGAAATTGCCTGCCTCGAAACATCTAACAGCTCGCCCAGCCCCTCTTGCGAAAAGCCCTTTTCCTTGCGCAGGCCTTGCAGCTTTTCATGTAACCTCATGCCTAATACCTTCCTTATTGTTTTTTTGGCTTTTATTTTCACAAAGTTTTAGTTTGCACGCTACCAACCGCCGCTTGCTTTTTGTCAACCACTGGTTGCAATTGAATTATAGGCAGCGTATTGAAGGCATAC
>CAYYOY010000123.1:3177-5865 GCA_964473265.1 uncultured Oscillospiraceae bacterium | reverse complement strand
ATTCGGGGGTAGAGCAGCGCACCAGGTAGTAGGCGATAACAAATACAACCTCGCCAATAAAGAACCAGTAGTTCACCACCGCGTTAAGCGCCACAGCCAAGGCAAAAAGCCCCACCCGGCGGCGCTGCACCAGCTCTTCCAGCCCTATAAGCAGCAGCGGGAAAAACACCAGCGGTTCGTGGAAGTGGTTGAAGAAAATATTGTAGACCGCCCAGCCCGAAAAGGCATACAGCAGCCCGCCCATAACGCTCCACAGCCCCTCGGTGGTAAAGCGGCGGATATATAAGGTAGCAAAAAGGGCGGCACAGGCGGTTTTTAGCACCAGCAGCGGTGCCATTAAATAGGGTAACGCCTGGGTGGGGAAGGGCAGCGTAAGCCAAAAGAAGGGCGAAAACAGCGTGTAAAAGCTGTAGGAACCTATAAAGTTTGCGCCAAGATCGGTCGTCCAGCTCCAGAAAATTTCGCCCGAGCGCACCGCCTGGTGCACCAGCTGGTAAAAGGGAATTTGCTGCAGGTTAAAATCGCCATAGTAGAAGAAATAGCCTTTATCCCACACCACAAAGGGTGCAAAAACTAATATGGCAAGCCCCAACGCAATGCAAAAGGCATAGAGAGGGGAATTCTTCTGTGTTATGGTTGGCATACGCATACGTTCGGCACCTCTTTCGTCAGTAACAGGCGGGGGTGAACCCTATTTGGTTTAGTTTGGCGGGGTAAGGCGGCGGAAGGGGGCGGCTTCGTGCAGCAGGCTGTGGTCTACCAGTGCTTCCAGCACAATGCCCTCTTCGGTATAATCGCGCGAGAGTATGCTGCCGCCCGCCAAAATGCGGGCTTCCAGCGCCGCCTGCGCATAGGGCAGCAGCAGATGCATGCGGTGGTGGCGGGGGGGCAGCGCCGCAACAATTTTTTCAAGCAGCTCGGGCAGCCCCTGGCCGGTGGCGGCTGAAATGGGCGCAACCAGCGCAGAGGGTTCCAGCGGCGGGCAGGCCACCAGGTCGCATTTGTTCAGCAGGGAAAGCACCGGCGTGCTACCTGCCCCCAGCTCGGCCAGCAGCTCCAGCGTAACTTGCTGTTGGTCTTCAAAATGGGGGGAGGAAGCATCGCATACATTTAAGATTAAATCGGCCTGGGCGGCTTCTTCCAGCGTGGAGCGGAAGGCATCCACCAAGTGGTGGGGCAGCCGCGAAACCAGGCCCACTGTATCAATAAGCAATACACTGCGGCCGTCGGGCAGCTGAAGAGAGCGGGCGGTAGGGTCTAGCGTGGCAAAAAGCTTGTTTTCGGCCAGCACCCCCGCCCCGGTAAGGGTGTTGAGCAACGTCGATTTACCCACATTGGTGTAGCCTACAATGGCCACAGTGGTTACCTGCTCTTTTTGCCTGCGCTGGCGGTGCAGCTGCCGGCGGTGGGTAAGCTCGCGCAGCTGTTCTTCCAGCGCGGTAATGCGCCTGCGAATATGCCGGCGGTCGGTTTCCAGCTTGGTTTCGCCGCCGCCGCGCCGTGCGCCTGCGCCGCCACCGCCACCGCCGCCCATGCGCGAAAGCGCCTTGCCCCGCCCGGCCAGGCGCGGCAGACGGTAGCGCAGCTCGGCCAGCTCTACCTGCAGCTGGCCCTCGGCAGTGTGGGCACGCTGGGCAAATATTTCTAAAATAAGCATGGTGCGGTCCATTACGTCGCAGCCCAGCTTTTCTTCCAGGTTGCGCAGCTGGGTGGCGGTAAGCTCAAGGTCCAGCACTGTCATAGAAATTTCCTGCTGTTCAATTAAGGCAGCCATTTCGGCTAAACGCCCGCTGCCCAGGCAGGTGGCTACGTCGGGCTTTTGGCGTTTTTGCAGCACCCGTGCCACCGGCAGCCCGCCGGCGCTTTCCACCAGCTGTGCCAGCTCTTCCAGCGAGGTTTCGGCGTCGTAGCTGCCGTCGTCCAGGCCGGCCAGCAGCACCTTTCTGGGGGTTTCATCTAAAATATCAAACATACATACACTCCGGGCAGGCAACTGCCATTATAAATAGAACAGCAAAATAGTTATTGGCTTAGTTTCTGCTGCGCATAGAGTTCGCCGGTGTAGCCCAGCTCGGCCGAAATTTGCCGCCCGGTTTGCACCACCGCCGGGGCCAGCTCGGCAACGCGGGCATCGTCCAGCCGGGCCAGCGGGGCAGAAAGGCTAATGGCCGAAACCGCCTGCCCCCCCATGCCAAACACCGGTGTAGCAATGCAGCGCACGCCCAGCTCGTTTTC
This sequence comes from uncultured Oscillospiraceae bacterium, assembly GCA_964473265.1. Classification (GTDB taxonomy): domain Bacteria; phylum Bacillota; class Clostridia; order Oscillospirales; family Ruminococcaceae; genus Heteroruminococcus. Next base: position 3,630 of record CAYYOY010000123.1, on the reverse strand, counting down.
TTCGTTATCCATGGCGTAGCCGCAGCGGCGTATTTCCTCAAGCTGTTTAAAAAGAGGCTCCAACTGTGTAATGGTGTGGGGGGTGAGCGCCCGCACCTGGCTGGCCTGCCAAATTGCTTCTACCTCGCGTGGAGGCAGCGCCGCAAGCATACACTTGCCCACCCCCGTGCAGTACATGGGGCTGCGCAGACCCACCCTTGAAGAAAGGCGGATAGCATTGCTCTCGCAATCGGCTTTATAAATGTATACAATATCCGCACCGTCGGGCAGCACCAAATGCACCGTTTCGTGGGCGTGGGCACTTAGGCGTTCCAGGTGGGGGCGGGCGAGCTCCAGAATATCCAGCCGGCTTACAATACGGCTGCCAATTTCAAAGCAACGCAGCGAAAGCCGGTAGCTGCCGCGCTCTTCGTCCCGGCGAATATAGCCAAGCGACATTAGGCAGGCCAACAG
>CAYYOY010000123.1:0-3167 GCA_964473265.1 uncultured Oscillospiraceae bacterium | reverse complement strand
TGTGCTTTTGTGCAGGCCGGCGGCGGCGCTCAGCGCGGTAAGCGAAAGGCCTGCAGGATGCTCGGAAAGCAGCTCTAACAGCCCAAAGGCGCGCGCTAACGATTGCACAGAATTCTTTTCCATCCAGGCAAAATTCCTTTTCGCAAAATGGCCGCCAACCGGCAGAGATACCTCTATTGTACCAATTGCGCCGTTTTATTGCAAGCGCCGTGCCAACTTGCGCGGGAATTTTTGTATACTATTTTGGGCAGCTTTGGCTTGACATACACCACAGTTCGAATATAATAAATTGTAAATAGTTTTGCATTACGGACTATTATTCCACATTATAAAACTTAAGGAGGAAAGCATATGCACGAAATACTGCAAAAGGTTTCGGCCATGGGCATTGTTCCTACTATTAAGATTGACAACGCCGAACATGCCCTGCCGCTGGCCAAGGCGCTTTGCGCCGGGGGCCTGCCCTGCGCCGAGGTAACCTTCCGAACTGCCGCCGCGGCAGATGCCATCCGCAATATTACCACCGGCCTGCCCGAAATGCTGGTAGGCGCCGGCACGGTGCTCACCACCGAACAGGCCGATAAAGCCATTGAAGCCGGCGCACGCTTTATTGTAAGCCCCGGCCTTAACCCCGTGGTGGTAAAGCACTGCCAGCAGCGGGGGGTACCCGTGGTGCCCGGCTGCGCCACCCCCAGCGATATAGAAGCCGCCATGGGCCTGGGGCTAGAGGTTGTAAAGTTCTTCCCGGCCGAGGCTGCCGGCGGCCTTGCCATGATAAAAGCCATGGCCGCCCCCTACCACCAGATGAAATTTATGCCCACCGGCGGCATCCATGCCGATAACCTGAACGAATACCTCTCGTTTAGCAAGGTGGTTGCCTGCGGCGGCAGCTGGATGGTAACCGACAAGCTGATTAACGAGGGCCGTTTTGACGAAATTACCGCCCTTACCCGCCAGGCCGTGCAGAAAATGCTGGGCTTTTCACTCGCGCATGTGGGCATTAATGCCGAAGCGGGCGAAGCCGCCCTGGGCATTGCCCAGCTGTTTGCCAACGCCTTTGGCTTTGCCGCCAAGGAAGGCAATAGCTCGGTGTTTGCCGGCAGCGTTGTAGAGGTAATGAAAACCCCCGGCCTGGGCAAAATGGGCCACATTGCCATTGGCACCAATTATATTCACCGCGCAGTAAGCTACCTGGAAGCCCAGGGCTACACCTTCAACCCAGAAAGCGCCAAGCACGACGCCAACGGCAAGCTGCTTGCCATTTATCTAACGCAAGATTTTGGCGGCTTTGCCGTGCACCTGGTGCAAAAGAAGTAAGCCTACCTGCAAACCGGGGTGCGGGCCCCGCCCACCCGGCAGCAAAACAAGCGAACCTCAACCAAAATATAGGAGGGTACCCCCAATGGCAAAAGTAATAACCTTTGGCGAAATAATGCTCCGCCTGGCCCCCCAGGGCTACCTGCGCTTTGTGCAGGCCAATAATTTTGAAGCTACATATGGCGGCGGCGAAGCCAACGTGGCCGTTTCGCTGGCCGGCTTCGGCCTGGACGCTGCCTTTGTAACCAAGCTGCCCACCCACGAAATAGGCCAGTCGGCCGTAAACAGCCTGCGTGCGCTGGGGGTAGACACCGGCAAAATTGTGCGCGGCGGCAAACGCGTGGGCATCTATTTTCTTGAAAAGGGCGCCTCGCAGCGCCCCTCTAAAGTGGTATACGACCGCGCAGGCTCTTCTATTGCCCAGGCACAGCCGGAAGACTTCAACTGGGCCGAAATTTTTGCCGGTGCACAGTGGTTCCACTTTACCGGCATAACCCCCGCCCTGGGCGATAACGTGGCCGAAGTTTGCCTGCAGGCCTGTAAGGCCGCCAAGGCCGCCGGCCTTACCGTTAGCTGCGACCTTAACTACCGCAAAAACCTCTGGACGCGCGAAAAGGCAGGCCAGGTAATGGCCGGGCTGATGGAATATGTAGACGTTTGTATTGCCAACGAAGAAGATGCCTCGGACGTTTTCGGCATTAAAGCCGACAACACCGATATTGCCGGTGGCAAGCTTTCGCACGAGGGCTACAAAAGCGTGGCCAAACAGCTGGCCGACCACTTCGGCTTCAAAAAGGTAGCCATTACCCTGCGCGGCTCTATTTCGGCCAACGATAACAACTGGGCCGCCATGCTGTACGACAGCGGCGAATACTACTTCTCGAAAAACTATGCCATCCACATTGTAGACCGCGTGGGCGGTGGCGATAGCTTTGGTGCCGGGTTAATCTATTCGTTTATTACCGGTGCACAGCCCGCCCAGGCCCTGGAATTTGCCGTTGCGGCCAGCTGCCTTAAGCACACCATTGAAGGCGATGTGAACCTCGTTTCGGTAGACGAAGTGAACAAGCTGGCAGGCGGCGACGGTAGCGGCCGCGTGCAGCGCTAATTTTACCCTTGCCTCCTATGCATTTGCCGGTGCGGCTTGTAAAAAAACCGGGCCGCACCGGAATATTTTTCTAAAAAAGTGTTGTCAAGCGGCAAAGTATGTGCTATAATGCCTTGTGCACCCTGGAGATGTACTCAAGTTGGTGAAGAGGCTCCCCTGCTAAGGGAGTAGGTCGGGAAACCGGCGCAAGGGTTCAAATCCCTTCATCTCCGCCAGGTCTTACCAAAAGCTGTCGAATGTGAGTTCGGCAGCTTTTGGTGTATATACAATATTTACTTTAGCTTAGGGGGTGAAAACATGAAAAAAGAAAAGAGATTTGAAACCGTTTACAAACAAGGAACAATGGATGTTATTGAAATCTTGGTTGACAACGAAACCGGTGTGAATTATGTTTTTCGCGCAAGTGGCTATGCTGGCGGAATGACAGTTCTTCTCGATAAAGCAGGAAAACCGGTTGTAACACCCGTTGAAAAGAACTAACTACACAAAATGAGCGGATACGTTAGCCTTTTTACCTCACAAGCACAAGATTTGTCGAAAGCTGTCAAATGTAAGTTTGGCAGCTTTTGATGTATAGTATGAGATTATTTATACTTAGTTCACTTAGATTTTAGTTGCTTAGATGAACAATATAAATGAGAATTTTAGGGGGAAATGTTAATGGCAAAAGAAACAGCTTCATTTATTGAGTTTTTATCAGCAGTTGCGCCAGAACACCAAGCGTTTGTTGAGAAGCTTAATA
>CAYYOY010000122.1:0-5877 GCA_964473265.1 uncultured Oscillospiraceae bacterium | reverse complement strand
GTATTGTAGGCCCTTCAGAGGGTGCCAAGCCCCGCCCGGTGTTGCTTTCGAAAGAGCGTTGGTACGAAATGAAGCTTGCCAAGCAAGACTAACCGCCTATCCCTGCTTTTAACACCTGCGGTACTTATATAGAAAGGGGCAGAATTTTGCCGTTTTTACCCACAACCAAGGCTGAAATGCAGGCGCGCGGCTGGGATGAGGTCGATTTCGTTTGCGTCACGGGTGACGCTTACATCGACCACCCCAGCTTTGGCATTGCCATTGTTTCGCGCCTGCTGGAACGCGAGGGCTACCGGGTAGCCATGCTGGCCCAGCCCAATTTCCATACCCCTACAGATTTTTGCCGCTTTGGCCCGCCTCGGCTGGGCTTTCTCATCACGGCCGGGAATATCGATTCCATGGTGGCCCACTACACCGCTGCCAAGCGTAAGCGCAGCGACGACGCCTACACCCCCGGCGGCAAAGCCGGCAGACGGCCAGACCGTGCCGCGCTGGTTTATACGGCGCTGGCCAAACAGGCCTACCCGCATTTGCCTGTCATTTTAGGCGGGCTGGAAGCCAGCCTGCGGCGTTTTGCCCACTACGATTATTGGGACGATGCCGTGCGCCCCTCTGTGCTGCTGGAAAGCGGGGCCGACCTTCTGGTGTACGGCATGGGCGAACGCCAGATAACCGCCATTGCCACCCAGCTTGCCACCGGCAAGCCGCTGGAAGAGCTGCGCGGCCTGCGGGGCATTTGCTATGCCCTGCAGCAGGGCGAAACACTGCCGGGCGAGCATGTTTCCTGCGCTTCCTTCGAGCGTGTAGCGCACGATAAACCCACCTATGCCAAGACCGCTGCATTGCAGCTGGCCGAGCAGGACGCTATTACCGGCCGGGCCGTGGTGCAAAAACACGGCCAACGCCTGTTGGTGCAAAACCCGCCTGCCCTGCCGCTAACCACACAAGAGCTGGATGCCCTTGCCGCCCTGCCCTATATGCGCAGCTACCACCCCAGCTACGAAGCACAGGGTGGCGTAAAGGCCATAGAAGAGGTAGAGTTTTCCATCATCCACAACCGGGGGTGCTTTGGCGCCTGCAATTTTTGTTCCATTGCGTTGCACCAGGGGCGGCAGGTCTCCAGCCGCAGCCATGCTTCGGTGCTGGCCGAGGCCAAGGACTTTACCCAAAACCCGCGTTTTAAGGGCTACATTCACGATGTAGGCGGGCCCACGGCAAACTTTCGCCAGCCGTCCTGCAGCAAGCAGCCGGAGCACGGCTTGTGCCGCAACCGCCGCTGCCTAACCCCCGCCCCCTGCCCGCAGCTACAAGCCGACCATAGCGATTATTTAGAGCTGCTGCGCGGCCTGCGCGCCCTGCCGGGCGTAAAGCGGGTGTTTATCCGTTCAGGTATACGGTACGATTATCTCAATAAAGATAAAACTTCCCCCTTCCTGCGGGAACTGGCTGAGCACCATGTAAGCGGCCAGCTAAAGGTTGCGCCCGAGCATTGTTCTGCGCAGGTGCTTGCTAAAATGGGCAAGCCGGGCATTGCCGCCTACAAGCAGTTTGCCCGCGCCTTTGCAGAGGCCAGCCGCCAGGCCGGTAAGGAACAATATCTTGTGCCCTATTTTATGTCCTCCCACCCCGGTAGCCGGCTAGAGGACGCACTGGAGCTTGCCCTCTTTTTGAAGCAAAACAACCTGCGCCCCGAACAAGTGCAAGATTTCTACCCAACCCCCGGCACGCTTTCCACCGCCATGTTCTACACGGGGCTCGACCCTCTTACCATGCAGCCTGTGTATGTTGCCCGCAGCCCGCAGGAAAAACGCCTGCAACGGCTGCTTTTACAGTATTACAAGCCGGAGCACCACCGCGAGCTGCGCCGGGCGCTGCGGCAAGCAGGCCGTGCCGAATGCATTGGCCACGGCCCGGGCTGCCTGGTGCCCCCCGAGCCCAGGCAGCGGGCAACCCCGCCGCCCAAGCCAACCGCCCGCCCCACTACCGGCAGAAAGGGCAAACGTAAACACAAATGAGCAGACGCAAACGACGTAAATACCCACTCCTTTACATGGCCGGTAGCCTTATTGCGCTGGCCATTTCCTACCTTGCGCTCAACTTTGCGGGCATGTGGCACGACCTACCCGGCCTGCGCCAGCTTGCCGACCCTATGGCTGCCACCGCCGCCACGCTGGAAGGGCTGGAGCTGCATGCCATCGATATTGGCCAGGGTGGCTGCCTGCTGGCCCGCCTGGGAGACGCTGCGGCGCTGCTGGACGCGGGCGACGTGGGCCATGGCGAAGAGATTTACCGCTATCTGGCCGCCCAGCAGGTAAAACGGCTGGATTACATGATTATTTCGCACCCACATGCCGACCACATTGGCAGCATGCAGTATATTTTAGAACGCATGGAGGTAGGCCGTGTGGTAATGGCCAACCTGCCCGAAGAACAGCTTGCCACCACCAAACTTTTCGACCGCCTGCTGGCCGCCATTGAAGAGCGGGGCATTGAGGTTGTTTTTGCCCAGCCGGGGGATGTTCTTCCCCTGGGCGAGGCCAGCTTTACCGTGCTTGGCCCGCTGGCTAATTCCTATACTATACTCAACAACTATTCGCTGGTGCTACGGCTGGAATATGGCCAGCGCGCTTTCTTGCTGCCGGGCGACGCCGAAGGCCCCGCAGAAAAAGACCTTCTGGCCTCGGGCCAAAATCTGCAGGCAGATGTGCTGTGGGCAGGCCACCACGGCAGCAAAACCTCTAGCACCAAAGGGTTTTTGCTGGCCGTCTCGCCGGTGGCAGCCTTTATTCAATGCGGGGTAAATAACGATTACGGCCACCCCAACCGCGAGCTGCTGCAACGCCTGGAAGAAACACAGGCCCTTTGCCTGCGCACCGACCTTGACGGGCATATTTTATTTTCTACCGACGGCCAGCGTCTTGCCGTCACCACCCAGAAAGGGGGCAGCTACCTATGGGAAGATTTTGCATAGACCGTTTTGAGGGCGAGCTGGCCGTTTGCGAAGCCGAGGACGGCAGCTTTGTAACCATTGCCAAAAGCCTGCTGCCACCCCAGGCCCGCGAGGGCGATTGTTTGCTGGAAGAAAACGGCCAGCTTCTACCCGACCCTGCCGAAACCCAGCGGCGGCGCAGCCAGGTTGCCGAACGCCTGCGCCGGCTGCGGGGCAACCAGAGTTAGGCCGGCCGATACTTGCTAATGAACCAAGCCCCCTTGCCGCCAAGGCGGCAAGGGGGCTTATGCAATTTCACCTGTGGGGCAAATACCATCCACCAACCAACACGCAACGCCTACATACTATGCTATATCCTGCCGCAGCAGGGCATAGCAGTAATAGTCGTGCAGTTTGCCATGCTTAAAGACCCCCTGCCGCATAATGCCCTCCAGCGTAAAACCGGCCTTTTCCAGCACCCTGCGCGAGCCTAGGTTGTAGGCATAGGGCGTTGCGTAAATGCGCGCAAGGTCGCGGGTAGCAAAGGCTGCTTGGCAAAGGCTGCGCACGGCGCGGCTTACAATGCCCTGGCCCCAGTATTCTTCCGAAAGCCAGTAGCCCAGCTCGGCACTTTTGCAGTAGATATTGCTACCGGGGAAAATGCCTATGCTGCCCACCGCACTGCCCTGCACCACAATGGCGCGCAAAATGGGGCCGGTTTCCGGTTCGGCGGCAAGGCAACCGGCAATAAATGTTTGGGCGTCTTGTAGGGTGTAGGGTTGCGGAAAGCCGTCGCGCAGGTTGGCTTCAATTTTCGGGTTGTTGGCATGTTTGGCCACGCTTGGCGCGTCATCGGTTTGCCACTGCCGCAGCAGAAATTCCATTTTGCTGCCTCCTTTAGCTGGGGTATTTTCTAATTGTAGCACAAGTGCTTATCTTCGCCAAGCACAAACGCCAAGAGCCCTCCAAGAGAAATTCCCTGCGGAATTTCTCTTGGAGGGCTCTTGCAACGGCCACGGCCAAAACTTAGCTGGAAAACAGCTGCAGCACCATAACCCCTGCCAGCACCAGGTTAAAGCCCATAAAAATGAGTAAATAACTGCGCCTGGCTTCGGGGTTGGAAAGGCGGCGGGCATTGAAAAGCACCAGTAAAAGCGCCAGCAGCAAGCCAGCCGCGTCTGCCGCAATGGCATAGCTGGGCGGCAGCCCACGGTTGTACATAGCAAGTGCCCCCAGGTGCGCCAGCGGCAGCACCAACAGGCCTAAAATAACCACCGAAGTGGCTCGCTTGCCCCTGCGCAAAAAGAAGTAGGACATTACCAAGAGTATAGCCACAATGGCTATGGTTTCGGGGTAGCGCATCGCGGCTCCTCCTTTGCTGTTAAAAATTGCTACCTATTAAAAGGCCTTTTCAAAAGTTTGCTTGGCGGGCTGGGGGTCGTCGGCTATTACCAGCGCAACATATAACCCATTTTTTAGTATTTCCGCCTTTTCTATCTTAAACACTTCTTCGGGTACATAGTTTTCAAAATTAAAGGTAAGGTCGGCAAGGCGAATGTTTATCATAGTTTCTATATAGCTTACGCTCTCTTGCTTGGTGGCCTTAAAGACGGCTATCTCCTCTGCGGTGCTGCCACCCGTGCTTGCGTATACGCGGAAAGCTTCAATTTCGTCGCTATCCACTTCATAAAGGTTGGCAATAACCTCGGGGCTTATCTCCATAAGTTCATCGGTAAGGGTGGTAGCGGCTAGCATGGTATCGGCCAGCTCGGTAACGTCGGGCTGCTTCTGGGGGCCAACCGAACGCTGCCCGCAGCCGGTAAGTGCCAGCCCTAGAAAAAGCACAGCCAGGGCCAGGCTTGCAAAACGCTTCATATGTGTACAACTTCCTTTCTTTTTAAGGCCGTTATGGCTGCACCGTGTGGGTGCGCAGATAATCGAACCACTTCATATAGTAGCTTCTGCCAAAGTGAATGCCATCCTTGGGGCTGGCTTCGTCGGGCAGGGCACCCGTTTCGTCCTTAAAAGCTTCGGCCACATAGAGAAACTGCATGCCTTTTTGCTGGGTTAGTGCTAGCAGCGCAAGGTTATATTCGTCTATTCTGGCGTTGGAAAACACCGGGGCTTCGGCTTCCTTTTTGGCCGTTACCGGCAAAATAGATTGCACATAAAGTATGCTTTCGGGGTGCTGCTCGGCCACGGCATCCAGCAGGCGGGCGTAATATTTCAAAAAGGTTTCTTTATCCCACCCTATGCTGTTGGCGCCCATCATAATATAAATTTTGGCGGGGGTGGTTTTGCCCAGTGCTTCCAGCATGGTGGCGTAGCTGCCGTCTTCCTGCTTTACAACGGCCTTTGAAAAAATATTCTCTAGGCTAATGCCGGTGCTGGAAATAACGGTGGTGTTGCTCATTACATCGTACACCTTAATGCCGTTGGTTAAAGAATCGCCCAGGAAGACAGCGTCGTCAAAATATTTGGTATCTACCCAGTCGCTTTTGGGCACGGCACCCGCAAAGGGCGAGGCCGGTTCTTCGGGCTTGCTTTCGGGTGTGCTTTCTTCGGGGGGCTGGCTATCGCTTACGCCCGGCTGGCTTTGGCTTTCGGGCTGCGAGCTTTGCCCCGGCGGGGCCAGCATGCGCGTTTCTACATATTGCCACACTCCCGCAATGGGCAGGGCAATGGCGGCCGAAAGCGCCACCCAAAGCACTAGCGACCATAGGTTTCGTTTATTTGAGCGGACAACCCGCCTTCCTTGCCGGTAGCTGGACATAGTCTTCTCCTTGCTGCTTACTGCCTTTAGTATACAATAATTTTTGGCAAAGATAAAGTGCTTTGAAGTAAATTCACAATATATGGCCTAAAAATAAGGCAAGAATAGCCAAAGGCAGGGTAAAAACCCTGCCTTTGGAGTTGCTGTGCACCGTATATGGAATTGCTTGCTAGGG